>JAZBOS010000132.1 GCA_036351255.1 Bacteroides sp. | reverse complement strand
TTGACCCCGAAGGAATCTTTGTGAAGGAATGGATTCCTGAACTGGATTCGGAAAATTATCCAGAACCCATTGTTGACCACAAGGCAGCCCGCGAAAGGTGTCTTGCCGTTTACAAAAAGGCCCTTACCTAGAATCGTAAAGCGGGTGGTGATCGATGATCACCTCAAAGTGCTCGGGGTCAAAGAAGGAAGCGAACTGCAGACGCTCCTTCCGCACGTCCTTGTTCATCTTTTCGAAAATATCAACACCCGCTTCTTTGAGGAAAATGCGCCAGATCAGTTCCGAACAAAAGAACCGGGTGCTGTCCTCCAGGCTGAAGCTGTGATCAAAAGGGACTTCCTGTTCAAGGTACTTCAGGCCAGCCTCTTCCACGCGCAGGTTCAGGCCGGGTTCCTTGCAGTAACCCTTGAACCGCACCACCAGAATACTATTGGTTTCGCTTTCGCTGACAAAGGAGGGAAGGTCTTGCTTTTGCACACCATCCACCTTCGAAACCCTTTGGGAAATGGACTGAACGACCTGCCAGCCATCTTTTGGGTCAAGGCTCAGCAAGGCCACGTGCGAGACCCTGATGTCTTCGTCCAGGTATTCGCGAATGGCCTGGCTTACCACCCCGAAACCTTGCCTTAAGATCAAATCACCCGGCTGAAGCAGTGCCAGTTCCTCCTGCGAAAGCTGGTAGCCTGGGTTTTGCTCTTCTTTTCCTGAAAAAAGGCTGCAGGAAGCTATCCCGCTCATAAGCAGGAAACAAAGAAGTGCAAGACGGGCAAACAAAGCGGAGGTCTTCATTGTTGCTTTAACAGAATTGGGGTAATTTTACCCTGTTTCTGCAAATGTACGCCTTTTGATTTTTTCATAGTCCCTTTATGTCTGTTGTTCAAAATAGCATCATTCCCGACAGGATAACCAAATTCAGCGCTTTTGTCCCTTTTTTGCGCAGCCTGCCCTTCCACCAGCTTCCAGGGATGGAGTCACAGCTCAGGATGGCACCCACCAACCGTAAGCAGGAAATCATGTCGCTGGGCAAGGGCAAAGGGGCCACCCAAAGCGCAGTGCTGTTTCTTTTCTATCCGCTTGCCAATGGCAATACGTCTACTGTCTTTATCCAGCGGCCTCAATACAACGGCGCCCACAGCGGGCAGATCGCCTTCCCCGGCGGACGCTTCGAACCCAATGACCCGGGCCTCGAATTCACCGCTCTTCGCGAAACCCACGAAGAGGTTGGAGTACACCCTGGTTCCGTCGAAATGGTGGGGAAACTTTCCGACCTGTTTATCCCTCCAAGCAATTACATTGTAAGCCCTTACGTGGGAATAACCATGGAGCGCCCGCAGTTTATTGCCGATCCGCTGGAAGTGGAAAGTATCCTGGAAATTGAACTGAGTGATTTCTTTCAGCCAACCCATTGTCAAACCCGTGAACTGACCCTCATTGGGGGATATCGCCTTCAAACCCCTTGTTACGTGATCAACGAGCAGGTTATCTGGGGTGCCACCGCTATGATGATCAGTGAGTTTCTGGCCCTGATCGAAAAAGGGTAGGGGCAAACTTCCCTGTCATGGAAAAGACTGCGGTAAGAAATCATTTCTTTTAAGCCAAGATTTTATTAATTAATCTGCTGGTTCAGAACGGGTTATAGCATCTGACCATTTATTTCTTTTGTTTTTCAGGCAATAATTTATTTTATCTTAAAAGGGTATTTGTTTGACGAACAATTTAATACCTCCTCCATACCATGCTCGTACCATGGTCGTGTAAGGTTCGAGAACACACGACCGTGGTAGGTCTGTGGCAGGTCAGTGGAGGGTGGAAAGGGAAAAATGAAAAATTAAAAATGAAGAATGAAAAATGTATTGAAATAGGCTCAGTAAGGACAGGATGATGGCTGCATGGGCACGAAGGCCCTTTGCCTCACCCGTTTAACCAAGCAGGATAGAATAAAAAAAGGGAGCTTTTTGGGCTCCCTTCTCACTAATGTTCTTTTAAATTTAGTCCTGGACAGAATCGACGATAGCTTTGAAAGCCTCGGGATTGTTCATGGCCAGATCGGCAAGGACCTTGCGGTTGATCTGGATATCCTTGGCGTTTAATTTACCGATAAATTGCGAGTAGCTCAAGCCATACTGCCTTGCACCTGCGTTGATGCGTTGGATCCACAGTTTGCGGAATTCCCTTTTCTT
This sequence comes from Bacteroides sp., assembly GCA_036351255.1. Lineage (NCBI taxonomy): Bacteria > Pseudomonadati > Bacteroidota > Bacteroidia > Bacteroidales > Bacteroidaceae > Bacteroides > Bacteroides sp. The sequence goes on along the minus strand of JAZBOS010000132.1, from coordinate 47,324 downwards.
GTTGCGCCTGTCGCGGTAGGCATAGGTTTGTCCTTTTTCCCAGGTATTCTTGGCTACGGTTAATAAGTTTTTACGACCCCCAAAGTATCCTTTGGTGAGTTTCAGCAGCTTCTTGCGTTTCGCTCTCGAAGCAACTTTGTTAACTGATCTTGGCATAATTTTTCGTTTTTTGTTCGTTTAGCGCTTTCCTCACGCGGGAAAGTCTTTTTTGGCTAAACAAAGGTTTTTTAAAATGGTGTTTACTTTACGAGCATCGCTTTGATGTTCTTCTCGTCGGCCTTGCTAACCAAGCCGGTTTGAGTCAGGTTTCTTTTCTGCTTAGTGGTTTTCTTGGTCAGAATGTGACTCTTGTATGCATGTTTACGCTTCACGCGTCCGGTAGCGGTAAGCGTGAAACGCTTCTTTGCTCCGGATTTGGTTTTCATCTTAGGCATTACAAAACAATTTACGGGTTATTAAACAATGAACATTAGTTTTTCTTTGGTGATTTCTTGGGAGCGATCAGCATGATCATTCGTTTTCCCTCAAGTTTGGGCATCTGTTCAACTTTTCCGATTTCTTCCACTTCCTGGGCAAAGCGCAGCAGGATAACTTCACCCTGTTCCTTGTAAATGATGGAGCGGCCTTTGAAGAAAACGTATACCTTCAGTTTGGCGCCTTCCTCAAGGAATTTGATGCCATGCTTCAGTTTAAAGTTAAAGTCGTGTTCGTCGGTGTTGGGCCCTAGCCTGATTTCTTTGACAACAATTTTGGCGGCATTGGCCTTAATTTCTTTTTGTTTCTTTTTCTGTTCGTAAAGAAACTTTTTGTAATCCATGATTTTGCACACGGGCGGGTTGGCTGTTGGAGCGATCTCCACCAGGTCATAACCTTGTGCTTCGGCCATCGCCAGTGCCTCCCTGATAGGGATAATGGCGGGTTCAACATTGTCGCCAACCACCCTTACCACGGGTGCCTTGATCTTTTCGTTAATGGCATGCGGGTCTTCTTTTTTTACAAAGCGCCTGCCACCGGGGCGGGGTTTGAATGGTGCTGCTATACTTCGTTCCTCCTATGTTTAGTGAATATTAATGCATTAAAATTCAGTGACACTATTGATGTCTTCCTGAATCAATTTAACAAATTCTGCTATGGTGAAGGTTCCAAGATCACCATGGCCATGTTTCCTTACAGAAACCGTGCCATCTGTTTCTTCCTTCTCTCCGACAATCAACATGTAGGGAATCTTGCGTGTCTCGGCATCCCGGATCTTTTTGCCGGTTTTTTCACTGCGCTCGTCAATGAGGGTGCGAATTTCGGCATTATTCAGCAAATTTAAAACTTTTTTTGCATAAATCTGATACTTGTCGCTGATAGGCAGGATGATAGCCTGATCGGGGGCAAGCCAAAGGGGGAAATTACCGGCGCAATGTTCAATCAGAACAGCAACGAAGCGCTCCATTGAACCAAAGGGAGCCCTGTGAATCATCACGGGGCGGTGCTTCTGGTTGTCGCTTCCGATATATTCGAGTTCGAAGCGTTCGGGCAGGTTGTAGTCTACCTGAATGGTACCCAGCTGCCATTTGCGGCCCAGGGCATCCTTCACCATGAAGTCGAGTTTGGGCCCGTAAAATGCGGCTTCGCCGGGCACGATGGTTGCCTGCAGGCCTTTTTCGCGGGTTGCCTCGATGATGGCCTGTTCAGCTTTCTCCCAGTTCTCGTCGGTGCCAATGTATTTTTCGTGGTTGTCGGGATCGCGGAGGGAGATCTGAACGCTGTAATCCTTAAAATCAAGGGCATTGAAAATATACAGCACGATGTCGATCACCTTGGTGAACTCTTCCTTCACCTGGTCGGGGCGGCAGAAGATGTGCGCATCGTCTTGGGTAAAACCCCTTACGCGGGTCAGTCCATGCAATTCACCGCTTTGTTCGTAACGGTAAACCGTTCCAAACTCGGCAAAGCGCACGGGCAGGTCTTTGTAACTGTATTGTTTGGTTTTATAAATCTCGCAGTGGTGGGGGCAGTTCATGGGTTTTAGCATGAACTCTTCGCCTTCGGCCGGAGTTGAAATGGGCTGGAATGAATCTTTGCCGTATTTCTCATAGTGGCCGCTGGTCATGTAGAGGTTTTTGCCTCCGATGTGCGGGGTGATTACAGGCAGATAACCTGCCTTGCGCTGTACCTTTTTCAGGAATTTCTCGAGGTTCTCGCACAGTTCGGCGCCCTTGGGCAGCCAGAGGGGGAGTCCCTGTCCCACGTTTGCCGAGAAGGCAAACAGTTCGAGCTCCTTGCCTATCTTGCGGTGGTCACGTTTTTTGGCTTCCTCAAGCATCACCAGGTATTCATCCAGGTCTTTCTGCTTTGGGAAGGTGATACCGTAAACGCGGGTAAGCTGTTTGCGGCTTTCGTCGCCACGCCAGTAGGCGCCGGCCAGGGCCAGCAATTTAACGGCTTTGATGGGGCTGGTGTCGGGCAGGTGAGGGCCGCGGCACAGATCTGTAAAATCGCCCGATTCGTAGAAACTGATGGTGCCATCTTCCAGATCACTGATCAGGTCAACCTTGTATTCATCGCCTTTATTGGAATAGAAATCCAGGGCTTCCTGCTTGGGGACTTCGCGGCGCACAAAGGGCTGCTTCTCGCGAGCGATCTCAAGCATTTTCTTTTCAATCTTTTCAAAATCGTTACTCGAAAGGACTTGGTCACCCAGATCGATGTCGTAATAGAAACCGTTTTCGATATCGGGCCCGATGCCAAATTTGGTGCCGGGGTAAAGCGACTCGATCGCGCTAGCCATGATGTGAGCCGACGAGTGCCACATGGTAGCCTTGCCTTCTTCCTCTTCCCAGGTATGCAGTTTAATGCGGGCATCTTGATGGATGGGGCGGGTGAGATCTTTCACTTCGCCATTGACGCTAATGGAAAGCACTTTACGGGCCAAACCCTCGCTGATGCTTTGTGCGATCTCCAAACCTGTTATACCTTCACGATATTCGCGTACGGAATTATCTGGAAATGTTATTTTTATCATAAGGGACCTTTCGGATTTTCAGGGCGCAAAAATACAAAAAATTAGCCGATTATTTCAGCTATTTTGCAAAAAAAGCCATAAGAGGAACATTTAACCCAAAATATTGTTTGGGTTTGGCTTAATTCTTTTGATTAGCCTGAGCGAATGGGTGTATCTCCTGATATCGCGGCTGAAAATGCCATTGTGATCGATCAGATCAACCCGTACTTTCCCATGGGCGTGAATGATGTGGCCTTCGTTGATCAGCATGCCCACATGGGTGATTTGCTGCTCTTCATTGTCGAAAAACAACAGGTCGCCAGGCAATGCTTCATTGATCAGGTGGATGGTATCGCCTTGTGTGGCTTGCACAGCAGCGTCGCGGGGAATTTTTATTCCTCCCATCTTGAAGACCAACTGCATGAAACCTGAACAATCGATTCCAAAGGGCGATCGTCCTCCCCACAAATAGGGTGTATTCAGAAATAGCAGGGCATATTCAGTGAGTAGAGATGGCTTGGCTGGAAATTCCTGGTTTACGGCTCCGTTGTATTGGAAGACTTTTCCTGCCACGCTGAGATTGCCCGCTTCGTAAAAATAGAATGTACTTCCGGCACCTATAGGAAAACTTGTATTCTGGGTGCGGTCTTCAATCAACTTGATCAAGTCGGTATTGATGGTTTGCGGGCTTTGCTGCAGATCAGAAAAATCGGAATCAGTAAGCAATTGCACCTGGTTGGCACTAACCCATCCCAGGTAATGGTCGTAAAGCATACGAATCTGCAGCCAGTCTTTTTGATCGTCAACAATCTCAAAAAGGTCGCCAAACACAAGCTGGCTGACCAATTCGCTTCGGGAATCAGGTTCTGACCTTAGCCCGGCCACGCTTAACAGGCAAATTCCTTGCTTCATAAATTAGTAACGAATACGATGAATGTTTTTACAAAGATAAAATTTATAAAAGATAAACCCATCTTCAATAAAATGGTTGAATAGATATGCATAACCTTCTTTAGGATTAATTGTTAAATTCGTGGTCATAATCCTGAGGTAATGGACAAGCTCATAAATTGGTTTCAGAAGCATTTCACCAATCTGTTTAAGGCTGCTCTTTTCTTGGGCAGCATATTGCTGATCGTGCAGTTTTTCCCACGTCAGACGCGTTTTGCTTATGACTATCAGCAGGGGCGTCCGTGGCTGCACGAAGACCTGATTGCACCCTTTAACTTTGCCGTTCTCAAAAGCGATGAAGAACTTGAGGAAGATCGCGCAGAAGTACTCAGAGACTTCAGGCCTTTTTTCAGACATTTACCCGAAATTGCCGAAGAGCAGGAAATGAGGTTTGTTCAGGAGTTTGACCGTGAATGGCAGAAACGTTTTGGAGAAACAGAAGGACAGGCACGAAAAGAAAACCTTGAAAAAGGGTTCAGTTTGCTCGATTCGGTTTTCAGTATGGGCGTCATTTCCTTCGAAGGAGCCCCGGGGGAAGTAAATTCGGATTATGCTTTTAGGTTGATCGAAGGACACACAGCCACCAGCCGCCGGGTCTCTGATTTTTTAACCATGCGTGAGGCTTTCCTTTGGATCTCCACGCAACTGGAAAAGGAGGCGGGATTTGAGCGTGACCTCCTGCTTTCGCTCATTGAAAATGCCATGGCTGCCAACATTGTTTTTGATCATCAGTATTCTGAAATGACGCGCGAAGCGGAGCTGGACAAGATCCCCCTGAGCCGGGGCATGGTTCAGCAGGGAGAGAAGATCATTTCGCGGGGTGAACTGGTGACGCCCGAGAAGTTCCGCCTGCTGGAATCCTTCAAGGCTGAGTTTCAAAAGCAAGCAGGACAAACGTCTATTGCGACAGTTCTGTATGCAGGCCAACTGCTGTTGGTAAGCATTTCCATTGTTGTGCTGGCTTTGTTTCTTTGGTTTTTCCGGCGGGAGGTTTTCTTCGATAACCGCAGGCTGGTATTGATTCTCCTGTCCGTGTTCATCCTGGTGTTCATTACCAGCCAGGTGGTTAAGGCCGAGGTTGACTGGCTTTTCCTTTTGCCCGTTTGCATCGTTCCCATCCTGATTCGTGCATTCTTCGATAACCGCCTGGCGCTTTATGTGCATATCATCACCATTATCATTATTGGCTTTTTGGTCCCGCGCAGTTTTGAGTTCGTTTTTATGCAGTTTGTTGCGGGTATTGTAGCTATTTTTAGCATGGTCAACCTAAGACGGCGGTCCCAGCTATTCATTACTGTGATGCTGATCTTCCTTACCTATTCTGCTATATTCTTTGGCCTCTCGCTGGCTCAGACGGGAACCACTCGTGGTATTGACTGGATAAATTTTGCTTATTTTGGCGGAGCTGCCACACTGACCTTGTTTGCCTACCCGCTCATATTCCTGTTTGAGCGGATCTTTGCCCTCCCAACCGATTTCTCTTTGCTGGAGCTGGCTGATACCAACAATACCCTTCTGAGGGAGTTAAATCTCAATGCTCCCGGAACATTTCAGCATTCTCTGCAGGTAGCCAACCTTGCTGAGGAAGCCATCATTCAAATTGGTGGCAACAGTCTTTTGACCCGCACAGGGGCCTTGTACCACGACATCGGAAAGATTAAAAATCCCATGTTTTTTACTGAAAATCAGGCCTCAGGCTTTAATCCCCACGATGACATCCCACGCGAAGAAAGTGCCAGGATCATTATCAGCCACGTGATTGAAGGCATTGAGATGGCAAGGAAAAAGAACATCCCTGAATATATCATTGATTTTATCCGTACCCATCACGGGACCACCACAGCAAGATACTTTTTTTCCATGCATAAAAAGGAAAACCCTGGGGTGGAGACTGACATCAAAGCCTTTACTTATCCCGGCCCCCGCCCTTTTAGTAAGGAAACTGCCGTGGTTATGATGGCCGATTCAGTAGAAGCTGCATCTAGAAGTATGCGCAAACCCGACGAACGAAGCATCAGCGATTTGGTGGAAAAAATCATTGATACCCAAATCGCAGAAAAACAGTTTGAGAATGCCAACATCACCTTTAAAGACATTACCGTTGTAAAAAAGATTTTCAAAAGGCGTTTGATGAATATTTACCACGTCAGGATCGTTTACCCTTCGCTGAACTGATCGAGCAACTTCATTCCGCATTGCTGAAGATAAGGAAGAGTATCAGGTCCCAGGTTAAAAAGCAGGTCGATGACGCTTTGATTCCGTGCAAAACCAAACCTGTCGGAGAAAGGCTGAAAATATTCAGGGAATATGTCCTGGTTCAGTTTTTGTATTGTTTTTTCTTTGGGTGAGATGCTGTTACGGAGGTCAGTTCTCCCATTTGCCTCCTTTTCAAAACGAATGGTATTTTTGATTACCGGGTTCATTCCAATGGCCCTGAAAAGCTGGATTAGCAAGGATTGATTCCATTCAATCAAGTGTTGCGGTGGGGCACTGCTGTAAAAAGGTTCGAAAAAATCCTGATAATAGAGGAAAAAAGCTGACTTGCTGTAGGCCGTTTCTATGGATCTCCAGTGTTGTTTTTGCCAGGGCAGGTGGGGGCTTATTCTGATCAGGCAGGTCGGGGTATGATTGCCCTCGGGTCTTTCCACCGGTATGCTCAGGGCCAGGGGGCCGTTGGCCGAAAGGATGCTGCAGCGGTTACGCCAGGTTTGCTTGGGATAGGTTTCGTGAATTTCAATTTCAGCTTTTTCTGCAACGGTAAGCCAGGACATATACTCGACCGGAGGCAGGTAGGACGTGGAAAGCAGCAGAATGGGAGCCTGTGATTTCAAGTGAAATTATTTTTCGCAAAGGTAGGTAAAAATGGCAGAGGACATGGAGCTGGTTGCATGGGGCATAGGGGAGAGGTCCGGTAAAATTTTGGCAGGTCTCAAAAGCTTGCGCCCATTGGCCAGCGACAATGACATATTTTGTAACTTTATCCTTTAGAAAAGCCTATGCGGATGAAAATTCTTGACGCCCCACAGATACGCCAGCTGGATGCGTATACAATTGCCAATGAACCGATTTCATCCATTGACCTGATGGAACGAGCTGCCAGGCAATGCTTTCTAAGGATCAAGAAGTTACTCAGGCCAGGCATGGACATTAAGATTTTTTGCGGGATGGGCAACAATGGGGGAGATGGTCTGGCCATCGCCAGGATGCTTGCAGGATCCGGACATTCCGTGAGCGTTTTTAAGGTGATCCATACCAAAAAGGCTTCGCCCGATTTTCTTATCAACGAGGATCGGCTGAAAAAAGTCAGAAAGTCTAAAATCATTGAGATAAAGGAAGACAAAGATTTTCATGAGATAAGCAAAAACGATCTAATAATCGATGCCTTGTTTGGAACCGGGCTGAACCGGCCGCTCAAAGGACTCCCTGCCAGGGTGGTGCAGCACATGAACCAGTCAGAAGCCTTTGTGGTCTCCATCGATCTTCCCAGTGGACTGTTTTGCGAGGATAATAGGAGAAACGATTACAAAAAGGTGGTAAGGGCTAAGCTCACCCTGACATTCCAGTTGCCAAAACTTGCCCTTTTGCTGCCAGGCAATGCGCCTTTTTCTGGCCATTGGGAGATGCTCGACATTGGCCTTCATCCCAATGCTATTGAAGCTGTCGAGACCCGCAATTATTATCTTCAGGCAGAGGATATCCGGTCTTTTTACAAACCTAGGCAAAGATTCGATCATAAAGGTCACTTTGGCCACGCCCTTTTGCTGGCGGGCAGTTATGGGAAAGCTGGTTCTGCAGTACTGGCTGCCAGGGCCGCTCTTAGGACCGGTGCAGGTTTGCTAACCGTGCATTTGCCTTCAGGATTGGTTCCAATCATGCAGACCTCTCTGGCCGAGGCGATGTGTGTGGCTGATGAGGCCCACTCGATCATCACGCATCCGGGCGATGTTTCAGCATATAATGCCATTGCCATTGGCCCGGGATTAGGGAAAGACCCCCAGACTGCCAATGCATTGAAGTTCCTGATACAAAATACGCCGAATCCAATGGTGCTGGATGCTGACGCCCTGAATATCCTGGCGGAGAACCCAACCTGGTTATCGTTCTTGCCCGGAGGTTCTGTGCTTACGCCCCATCCCAAGGAATTTGAAAGGCTCGCCGGAAAATATGCCGATGATTATGAAAGGCTGGAGATAGCCCGTGCTTTTTCCCTGAAATACCAGGTTTACCTCGTTTTGAAGGGCGCCCATACTGCTGTGATATGCCCGGATGGACGCATATTCTTTAACGCTACAGGCAATCCCGGAATGGCTACAGCAGGAAGCGGCGATGTTCTGACAGGCATTATCCTTGGTTTTATGGCCCAGAGGTATACTCCCATACAAAGTGCCCTGGCAGGGGTTTTTATTCACGGACTTGCGGGCGACTTAGCTGCCTCCAGGTTTGGTTACGAAAGCTTAATTGCAGGTGATATTGTGTCCAATTTGCCCAAGGCCATCAAGAAAGTTTTTCATTCCTGACGTTCTTTATTTTGTCCATTAACCCGGCAAGCTTTGGGTTCAGGATTCTACCACCTTTACATGCTTATTTGGACTAAATAAAAATTAAATTTTGTACCTTTGCACGCCTTTTTGCCAGGGGTGCGAATTAAACAAAAACATGCCCGCTGGCGTTAAAAGATTGCACAAATCAACCCAGAAAAATATTTGAGATGGAAGTAACTGAAAAAACAGAAATTAAGAAAGAATATACGATTGACACTGTTGATAAAGAGACCCTGAAGAAGTGGTACAGGATTTTGATTTTGGGCAGGAAACTGGATGAGAAAGCACCCAACTACCTGAAACAGGCCCTAGGCTGGTCGTATCATGCTCCATATGCAGGTCATGATGGAATTCAGCTTGCCATCGGTCAGGTCTTTAACCGCGAGACCGATCACCTTTTCCCTTATTACCGCGATATGCTTACCGCGATTTCTGCCGGACTTACTGCCGAAGAGATCATTCTGAACGGTATTTCAAAAGCCACTGACCTTGCCAGCGGGGGACGCCATATGTCGAACCACTTTGCAAAACCTGAGTGGAACATCCATAACGTTTCTTCTGCAACTGGTAATCATACCTTGCATGCCGTCGGGGTTGCCCGGGGGATGAACCGGTATAAGCATCAGGGCGTTGCCATTAGCTCGCAGGGTGAGTCTTCGGTTTCTGAAGGTTATGTTTATGAAGCCATCAATGGTGCCAGCAACGAAAAGCTGCCGGTGATCTTTGTCTTCCAGGACAATGGTTACGGGATTTCCGTTCCCAAGAGCGACCAGACAGCCAACCGAAAAGCTGCTGATAACTTTACCGGCTTTAAAAATTTACGGATCATTCACTGCAATGGACGTGACGTGTTTGATTCAATGAACGCCATGCACGAGGCCCGCGAACACGCATTAAAAGCTGGCGAGCCTGTGATTGTTCACGCAAGTGTGGTGCGTATTCATTCGCACTCAAACAGCGACCGTCACGATCTTTATCGCGATGAGCGCGAACTGCATTGTGCACAGGCAAGCGATCCGCTTCCCAGGTTTGAAAACTTGCTGATCGGTAAAGAGATCTTTAAGGAAGCAGAATTGAAAGCTATTGAGAAAGAAGTGAACCAGGAGGTTGCCGAAGCCCATAAAAAAGCCATGGAGGCGCCTGATCCGGATTCAGATTCCATATTCGATTTCGTGATCCCGGAACCTTATGTAAGCGAGAAATATCCTAAGGGAATTCATGAAACAGATGGCCCAAAAAAGAAATTTATTACAGCCCTGAATGATACCCTGAAAGCCGAATTTGAGCACAATCCCGACACGTTTATCTGGGGTCAGGATGTCGCCAACAAGGATAAAGGTGGTATTTTCAACGTTACTAAGGGCATGCAGCACAAATATGGCAAGGCACGCGTGTTTAATGCGCCCATTGCTGAAGACTTTATCCTGGGCACTGCCAATGGCATGAGCCGTTTCAATGAGAAGATCCGTATTGTGGTTGAAGGCGCTGAATTTGCCGACTACTTCTGGCCTGCCATGGAGCAGTTTGTGGAGATGACCCACGACTACTGGCGCAGCAATGGGGCTTTTTCGCCCAACGTTACCATTCGCCTGGCTTCTGGAGGTTACATCGGAGGCGGACTGTACCATTCCCAAACCATTGAGGGCGCGCTTGCCACTTTCCCGGGCATACGCATCGTCTACCCTTCCTTTGCTGATGACGCGGCAGGCCTTCTTCGTACTTCTATGCGTTCGAAGGGCCCAACCCTTTTCCTCGAGCCCAAAGCCCTTTACAATGCAAAAGAAGCCGAGACCTCCGTTCCGGAAGATTATGAGGTTCCATTCGGAGTGGCCCGGGTACGCAGGGAAGGCAAGCATCTTTCCATCATTACCTATGGAAACACCACCCACATGAGTATCAAGGTGGCTGAAAAGCTGGCCAAAGAAACCGGTATGGAAATAGAGGTGGTAGATATCCGTTCGCTGATTCCGCTGGACAAGGAAACCATACTGAAGTCCATTCAGAAGACCAGCCGTGCGCTCATTGTTCACGAAGACAAGGTATTCGCAGGATTTGGCGGAGAGCTGGCGGCCATGATTGCCGATGAGGCTTTCAAATACCTGGATGCTCCCGTGAAAAGAGTGGGTTCTACATTCACCCCAGTGGGTTTCCACCGCAACCTGGAGAAAGCAATCCTTCCCTCTGAAGAGAAAATTTACGAAGCGGCTAAATCGCTTCTTGAATTTTAATTTCCCGATTGTGTTTGTTGTTTAATTTTGGTTTGTAAGAAAGAGGCTGTCTCAAGTTTACGAGGCAGCCTCTGGTTTTTTTTACTGACTCCTTAGAACCAGGGCTTTTATCTCTTTTTCTCTTAACTGCAATCCCTTTCCCTGTCATCCGTTCGCCATACCGAATGATAAGATTGTTCATTCAAGATAGTCTCAGAGTCAAGAATCAAACGAACCTGACACGAATTTTACACGTATTTAAGACGTAATTTAAACGTACACGCACGTCTGAACTACGTCTAAACTACGTCTGAACTACGTCTGAACTACGTTTGAACTCCCTCTTTGAACAGGACATGAAAGGATTCAGCCAGGCTTTTGGATTTTATGTTTTTCTGACGGAATGAAAAAATAACCCGCTCTTGAGGAATCTGGAAAGATGCCTCAAGTAAAAGGATTTAAGAAACAGGAATTGCTGAATTCGTTATCTTCTGACCAGGCTTTTTGAGAGGATGAAACCGATGTAAACGGCCATTAGCCCCAGAAAGATACTCAGTGAAGTGTACAGGAAGAACTGAAAATATTCCCCATGCCTGAGCAGGGTCATGTTTTCAAGGCTGAAGGAAGAAAAGGTGGTAAAGCCACCACAAAAACCGGTGGCCAGAAAGAAACGCCAGGACTTCGATAAAGGCTGTGGCTTCTCGGTGAGGCCCCAGAGAAAACCTATCAGAAGGCATCCTGCAATATTTACAAGCAATGTTCCAAGTGGAAATGACCAATGAAAATGCCTGGTAACGAACCATTGTACCCCGAAGCGTGAGATGCTTCCTAGGAAACCTCCTGAACCAATAAGTAAGAGATATTTGAGCATTTTTTATCGATTCGGGACTTGTAGTTATAACCATAGGTTTAAACAGAAACCCCGTTCGCCAAACAGGAGAACGGGGGGATTCTGTTTCTGGAGTTTTTTCATTACTTGGTCATTCCTCCGCAGACAGGAATCACTTGTCCGGTAACATAGGATGACAAGTCAGATCCAAGGAAGATGCATGCATTGGCTACATCATCAGCCGTGCCCGCGCGGCGCAGGGGAATTCTCTCGGCCCATCCTTTTTTCACTTCTTCCGGAAGGCCTGCGGTCATATCGGTCTCAATGAAGCCAGGAGCAATGGCATTGCAACGGATGCTGCGCGGGCCGAGTTCCTGGGCAACCGATTTGGTAAAACCAATCATGCCGGCTTTGGAGGCTGCGTAGTTGGCCTGTCCGGCATTGCCACCCAATCCCACCACCGAACTCATGTTAATGATACTGCCGCTGCGTTGTTTGAGCATGAATTTCTGTACGGCCTTGGTAAGGTTGAATACCGACTTCAGGTTCACCTGGATCACCAGGTCCCATTGCTCCTCAGTCATACGCATCAGCAGGGTGTCACGCGTAATCCCTGCGTTATTGACCAGGATATCAATCCGGCCAAACGCATTGACCACATCCTCGGCAAGCTTTTCGCTGGCGGCCAAATTGCTGGCATCGGAAGCAAAGCCTTTGGCCTTGATGCCCAAGGCCTTCAACTCTTCTTCCAGCGCCTGTGCAGATTCATCATATTTCAGGTCGGAAAAGGCCACGTTTGCACCATGTTGAGCAAAGGCAACTGCGATTGCTTTCCCTATTCCCCTGGCAGCCCCGGTGATCAGGGCAGTTTTTCCTTCTAATAGCTTCATAATCTCAAGTTTTGTTTAAGACATCAACACATTAATCTCCCGGATCATATCCATCTTACCAAGGGTAAGTCCTGACGGTGGGCCAGGAATTTCCCTTTCGGGAAAACCCGGAATGCATAATCGTATATACCTGCATTTTTACTGGGTACTTCACACTGGAAAGTGACTAGAATGCCATTCTTATCAACGCCCTTTTTCTCCAATTCATATACAGATATTACCTCATCGGTTTCATCAGTTAGGGACTGACGGATAAAGACCACTTCGATGCCTATATCCTCGTGGCCAAGTTCACTAACGTCAAGGACAATCTCTGCCCGGAAATTATCGCCCAGCATCATGGAGTTATCTGAGGTATTCATCATATCGATGCTTTCCACTTCTATGGTATCCCAGCTTCTCATTACCTGTGCTTTCCAGCGCCATTTTTCGCGGGACTGGGCAAAATTGTCCGCATGGTAGGTTTTTGACCCTTCAAATAATTTGTTGTAGAAACGGTCAAAATAATCGTTCATCATCCGCTTATTGGTATAATGGGGCGCGATATGGGCAATGTTGTTTTTTATCCAGCGGATCCATTCTACAGGGATATCCTTTTTATCCCGCTTGTAGAACATGGGTGCAATATCGTTTTCCAGGGTATTATAAATGGTTTCGGCATCCAGTTCATCCTGAAATGACTGGTTGTCATAGGTCCGTTCTTCCTTGACAGCCCATCCGGCTTCGGCGACATAGCCTTCGGCCCACCAGCCATCCAGAACACTGAAGTTCATGACGCCATTCAGCACAGCCTTCATACCACTGGTTCCTGAGGCTTCAAGCGGACGGGTTGGGGTATTGAGCCAGATATCCACCCCTTTGGTCAGGGCAGCACCCAATTGCATGTCGTAGTCTTCCAGGAAGAGAATCTTTCCCTTGAATTCAGGGCGTTTCGAGATCTCCACAATATGTTTTATCAGGTCCTGGCCTGCCTTGTCGGCTGGGTGGGCTTTTCCAGCATAAAGAAACTGAACGGGCATATTGGGATTATTAACGATCCTTGAGAGCCGCTCCAAATCATTGAAAAGCAGGTGGGCGCGTTTGTAGGTTGCAAAACGACGGGCAAACCCTATGGTAAGCACTTTTTCATCCAGGCCTTCCAGGGTCTGATAAATCTTCCGTGGGGTTTCCTGCCTGCGCGAAAGATTCTTGAGCATACGTTCACGGATATATTCCATGAGTTTTTTCCTTTGCTCATTGCGGAGGCTCCAGATCCTTTCATCAGGCACATCGTAGATCTTTTCCCAGATCTTGGGATCTGAGATATTTTCCTGGAATTCCTTTCCAAAGGTTTCTTTATAGAGCTGCTGCCATTCCTTTGCGGTCCAGGAGCCATAGTGTACACCATTGGTCACATAGCCGATGTGAAGTTCATCGGGGTAATAGCCCGGGTAGAGGTCTTTGAACATGTCGCGCGATACCTTTCCGTGCAAACGACTGACACCATTGACTTCCTGCGAAAGTTTAGTAGCCAGTACGCTCATAGAATAAGGTTCATCAGCATTTGAAGGTCTCATTTTTCCGAGGCTCATGAAAGTTTCCCAGTTGATGCCCAGGCGATCGGCATAATGGGGCATGTAAGTACGGAGCATGTCTTCGCTGAAATGGTCGTGACCAGCAGGGACAGGGGTGTGCGTGGTAAACAGGCTGCTTGAACGCACCACCTCAAGGGCTTCATTGAAAGATAACTTTTGATCCTGAACGAGTTTGCGTAATCTTTCCAGTCCAGCAAATGCAGCATGTCCCTCATTCAGGTGGTAAACAGCCGGGGTTATACCCAAGGCATCCAAAAGCCTTATGCCACCAATTCCCAGTAAAAACTCCTGCTTAAAACGGTTTTCCCAGTCGCCCCCATAGAGTTGGTGGGTAATAAAACGGTCAGCCGAACCGTTCTCTGGGATATCTGTATCCAAAAGGAAAAGGGGAATGCGTCCCACATCCATTTTCCAGACCTTAGCCTGAAGGGTACGACCCGGAAAAGCTATGCTGATCTTAATCCATTCGCCTGCTTCATTGCGCACTGGCACTGCCGACATATGCGAAAAGTTATGGCTGCGATAATTGGCCAATTGTTCACCAGTAAGCGACAGATTCTGTGAGAAATATCCATACCGGTAAAGGAGCCCGATGCCAACCATATTAACATTGTCATCGCTGGCCTGCTTCATAAAGTCGCCTGCCAGGACACCCAATCCTCCCGAATAAATCTTTACGGAAGTATGCAATCCATACTCCATACTGAAATAAGCAATGGGAGGCGTGCTCTTTTGTTTACCCTTTTTCAAGTATTGGTCGAGATCCTGAATGACCTTTCGGTACTTGCTCATCAATGATTCGTTGGCAAGCATGGTGTCGTAGTCTCCCATGGAAAGCTGATCGAGCAGCATATTCGGGTTTTTCTGGCACTTTTCCCAAAGATCAGGGTTAATGGAAGAAAATAATTCCTCTGCCTCATAATTCCATGTCCACCATAGGTTCTTGGCAAGCCTTTGCAGATCTGCCAATTCTTCTGGTACTTTCACTTCAACCAGCAGTTTCTTCCATTTTGGCTTTGCCGCCGGGATCACTGGTTTTTCAACGACAACGGGCTGTTTCTTGCCTTTGAAAAGCTCGTACCGCTGGGAGACCTTGGACAGCACCAGTTCAAAAACCTTAAAATAATTTTCTTTCAGGCTTCCCCAAAGGGCTTCAGAGGCAATCTTTGAAGCCAAATGGCGATCCTGAAGCAAATGGAGGTGAGCTTGTGCATTCAGCTCATCAGAGGCATCAGCCAGTTCGCCGGATTTTTCTCCAGTGAAACAAGCCAGGAAATGCTCAGCCATGTTTTTTACCACCTCTTCAGCATTATCATCGGTTCGCTTGATGACAGCCAGTGCTTTGCCTAAATCAGGGAAAGTTTCTTTGGCCCAAATCCCAAATCCTGCGAGGGAGGTTGTTACAGAGGGTACCCTGAAGGCAAGGCTTTCAAGTGGGGTGTAACCCCAGGGTTCATAGTAGGAAGGGAAAGCTGTCAGGTCAAGCCCAATGAGAGTATCATAGTAATTCAGGTTAATAATCCCATCGTCACCAGTCAGGTATGCAGGGACAAAGATGACCTTGACCTTATCGGAAGGATCATTGTGCAACTTGAATTGTTTGAGATGGTGCAGGATCGGGTCATGGCTATCATCCACCATCTTGTGCGTGGTATAATCATGGGATACAGGCTGGTCGAGGTTGGGCTTGTTGATGCGTTCCATTATTTCAGTACGGGCGCCTGTCTGGTTGGCAGGGATCAGGATAAATGCCACCACATTGTTGGTAAGCCGCTTGTCCTGGTTGATTTTCCCCAGGGCTTCAATAAAAAGGTCTATGCCCTTGTTTTTGAATTCATACCTGCCACTGGTAGCCACCAAAAAGGCGTTATCAGGAATTTCCTGGTTTAACATCCCTTTAGCAACCTTTATGAGGCGCTTGCGGGCTTCTGTTCTTTTTTCAGCAAACAGACCAGGGTGGGGAACGAAAGAGTTGTCAAAACCATTTGGCGTAACCTGGTCCACCGCTTTCCCAAGTAAAATCTCGCATTCATTGGCGGTGATCTCACTTACGGTGGTGAAGCCATCGGAATTTTTTGCAACCGTGGTCTCCATGCTATGCTTTGAACTGACTCCCAATTCGTTGGCTTTGCTTTCGGGATTAATGTTTTTCAGCTCGCTGTAAAGGGGCATCCCGTGTCCGGCAACCGAGCGGGCAAGGGTTGTTGCATGCGTGGTAAACAAAGTACCTACCTGGGGAACGAGATCCCGCAAATACAAGGCACCCGAGCCAGTCATCCATTCATGAAAATGGGCAATGATCTTGTCAAACTCCGATAAATGGAAGTTATAAAAACTTTCAATGACTTGCCCTGCGGCATAACCAAACATGGCAGGCTCAGTGTAATCCCATTGTCCACTGAGAGAATTTAATCCAAATTTCAGCCAGAAGTCCGAAAAGATCTTATCCTTTTCGGAAAACAAGGGCGTAAAATCGACGAGGACAGCAATGGGCTGGCTGGGAATATTCCAGCGCCCTATTCGGAAGTGAAGACCTGATTTGTTGGCTTGCTTTCGCCATGCACGATAGAGGTATTTGTCCTCAATAAACTCAGGGTTCCCATGGGTTTCTTTCCAAACATCCGGGCCAATGGTAATATATTTATCCTGGAATTCATTTACCAGTGAAGTGGCTTTTGTGCTAATTACAGTATGTATGCCACCAATTTTATTGCATACTTCCCAACTGACTTCAAAAAGATAATCGGGTCTATTTAATTTTTCAGACATAATATTTTTCTGCTAAGAATAATCTACTTTTTAAGGCCCGTGAAATTACAAAAAATTCCTTAATAAGGAATCACGGTAGCCTATAATGTAGGCTGTTAAAACGCAATACACTGTAATTAAGATAATTAACCAGCGTGCTATGGTTTCTTCTTGTGAAAAGGGTTTTTAAAAGCTTATTTTTTTCTGGCCTTTGCTTCGGTAGGTTTAGTGGCAGCAATTTTTGGAGGTTTCGCTGCTTTTGCTGATACGGCCTGCTTTTTCACTTTTTCTGGTTTCTGAACATTCATTTCTGCAGGGGTTTTTCCTGCACATTGCTTCTCTACCCTGATGGTAAAATCGGATAATACGTTCATATAATTAATGAAGGCATCGTAGGGTGAAGAATAAGGGTTAACCTTTCTGAAAACCATTCCATCAGAGAACCATTTGGTTGACATGAAATTAAAGTGATCGCTGGTTTGCAGAAGTTCCCACTCATGCAAAAGTTTGGCATCATCGCAAGCCTTCATTTTTTCTTCCACCTGGTATACCTTGTTGAAAGCCTCTTGTTGCAACTCATTCCCAAGCCATGCCGTCAGGTCACGCTCTTCATCGGCCCAAGAAATGGGATAAGGTACATGCAGCCCGGATACTGGCTGAAGGTTTTCAGAAACTTCAGCCGGAGTTTTAAAAGTATGCTTATTTTCTTCAATAACCTTCTTGGTAAAGGCTTTCAGGAATTCAAATATGCCGGTCTCCGCCCATTGATACTCTCCAAATGTTTCATAGTTTAGGAAAAGGTTGACGACTTCCTCATTGGGATTCATATTGTTTATCCAACCCAGGAATTTGTCTGCCGTCAGGGGCCATTCACTCCACATTTGTTCAGAAAAACGGAAGGACAGATCATCCGATAATTGGAAATTGCGCATCAGCAATTTCAGCTTAGGGTTGACAGCGCTGCAGTAAAGGAAATTGGGGCTTTTCCAGCCCAGCACGTGCTTGGCGCCTTCGGTAAGCATAGTCCGGTAACCCAGGTCAAAGACAAGTTGGCCAATGTCATCTGAATAAACCATCTCGGTGTTTCTGAACGTTTTTGGTTTCTGACCAAAGAGCTCCTCTGTCTTCTGTGCGTGTTTTATGACTTGCCGGCTGAATTCCTCTGGACTTTTTAAGGAGGCAAGGCTGTTGGCGTATGTTTCGGCAAGAAACTCTACGCATCCTGTTTTTGCCAATGCCTGGAAGCTTTTGAGCACCTCCGGTGCATACATCTCAAACTGCTCCAAGGTTGTGCCAGAGATACTAAAACTGACCCTGAATTTCTTGCCATGCTTGCGGATCATCTCCAGAAGCAGTTCATTGGCAGGCAGATATGACTTTTCGGCCACTTGTTGCATTAAAAAACGGTTGGCATAATCATCGAAATAGTCGTGCTTGTGCCCGATGTCAAAAAAACGGTAGGTCCTGAGCCTGAACGGTTGGTGAATCTCAAAAAATAAGCAGATAGACTTCATGGCTTTCGTTTTGGTTTTTTAATGCAATTTGTTTTTATGCCTTTAGGGGTGTTATGCCAGCAGGTTCTCGTAGATATCCTTTACCTTTTTGCCTGCCTGATCCCATTTAATATTCTCCACTTCGGTCTTACCGTATTTCTTGAACATCTCGGGCAGGGCATTGTAATGTAGCAGGCTATATATCGCATCGGCCATCGCATCGATATCCCAGAAATCAATTTTAACGGCATAATCAAGTACCTCGGCTACACCCGACTGTTTGGAAATGATCACTGGTACATTTGATCGCATCGCTTCCAGTGGAGAGATTCCAAAGGGTTCGGAAACGGATGGCATCACATAAACATCGCTCATCCCAAACATCTTTTCTACATCGTCACCTTTAAGGAAACCGGTAAAATGAAATTTTGTAGCAATACCCAGGCTGGCCACCCTGCGAATCATTTTGGGTAACAGGTCGCCACTGCCCGCCATTACAAAACGAACATTAGGATCGCGTTGCAGCACCTTGTAGGCCGCTTCAATAAAATATTCCGGTCCTTTCTGAAAGGTGATCCTGCCAAGAAAGGTAACGATCTTTTCATCCACCTTTTTCTCCGCGTCGAGGTACCTGCTTGGGGTGGCAGGTTCTACTCCATTGTGCACCGTGATCACTTTTTCTGCAGGGATGCCGTAACGATTTATCACAACATTACGCGTAAGATTACTGACAGCCACCACGATGTCGGCTGCTTCCATCCCTTCCTTTTCGATATCATAAACCAGTTGGTTTACATTCTCACCCGAGCGGTCAAATTCCGTAGCATGCATATGCACAACCAAAGGCTTCCCGCTGATGCGCTTGGCTTCTGCCCCGGCAAGATATGTCAGCCAATCGTGGGCATGAATGATATCGAATTCCTGCTGGCGAGCCACCTCAGCACCCACAAGGGCATAACGCCTGACTTCTTCCATCAGGTTTTTGCCATATCCTCCCGCAAAGCTGTATTTTTGCGTTTTTACGCTTAACTGCTCTGCTTTCACCCCTTTCTCCAACTGCTCGGTAATGCGGAAATACTCCTCATCGTCGGCGTACGGTATCAATGTAGAATCTATTTCCAGGTAACTTAGTCTGGATACCAATTCTCTGAATAGCTCATCCTTGATGTCTATCAGAACATCTGAAGCATTGACCAGCCTGATGCTTTTCGTTTCTTCATCACCATAAGCTTTGGGAACAACAAAAATGATATCAACCTCATGCTTCATCAGCGCTTTGGTAAGGCCATAGCTTGCCGTTCCCAAACCGCCTGAAATATGGGGTGGAAATTCCCATCCAAACATCAATACCTTCATATCCGCTTAATTTTTTAGGTTCTTCTTATTCTGTTTCTTCATTTCTTCTGAAAAAATCTTATTCGTGAGATGTTGAATCCGCATCAGTTCGGCCACACTGGGTGCAAACGATATGGCCCCGCATCCTGCATGAGGCGGATCTCCTTCATAGATTTCAGAAACTGTACCGATGCCGTCTTCCATCATGGTTTCTTCAAATCCATGGTATAGGTTTCTGATTTCTTCCAGGCCTTGTGCTCCATATAATTTTAAAAAGCCTTCAGCGTAATGCCCCAGCAACCATGGCCACACTGTACCCTGATGAAAGGACTGGTTTCGCTCCAGTTCATTGCCAAAATACCGGCCTTTGTATTGCGGGTCCTTTGGAGAAAGGCTTCGAAGCCCCCGTGGGGTCAGGAGCTCTCTTCTGACCGTGTCAATAACCTTGCGGCGAAGCTTCTCATCAATGGGACTGTATGGCAAGGAAGTGGCCAAAATCTGATTGGGTCTGATCTGCTGATTCGTTCCGGAATCCGTAACAAAATCCGACAGGCAATTGTTTTCTTTGTTCCAGAATATTTCGGGAAAATGTTTTTCGATTTTCTCAGCAATTGCCCTCCATCCCCGGAGGAAAGAAACGTTTTTGCCTCTTCCTGCCAACTCAATTGCAAAACAAATGGCATTATACCAGAGAGCGTTGACTTCAACAACATAGCCATAACGCGGGGTAACGGGCTTGCCGTTGACTTCAGCATTCATCCAGGTCATATTGGGCGAGGTCGGGTCGATATAGATCAGCCCGTTGTCGCGCATTTTGATGCCATTAGAGGTTCCCTGGGCATATTCCTCAAGGATGTTGCGGATGTGCTTACCGTGGGTTTTCCATATCCGGTCAGGGTTTTCGCCATTCTGCATGCAATGCTGCAAAGCCCAGAAATACCAGAGGGAAGTGTCAGCCGAGTCATAGGAAGTGCTTAGGCCCCGCCCGGATTCCGGGAAAAAGGGGCCTTTCATCTCCGTGACCATGGTCTGGAGCACAGCCTTACAAGCCCCAAAACCTGTCGGCTCCAGGCTCAGCCCCGGCAGCGAAATGAAGGTGTAACGTCCCATCCGGTCATACCAGGGGAATCCGGCAATGATATCTGTTTTACCATCATGCCTGTGAATGAATTGCTGAGCAGAATTTCCCAGGCAATTTTCAAAAGTACTTCTGGGGGTGCGCCTTTTCAGTTCATTGGTAAACAACCTCGACAAGGTGCTCGGATTAACTTCACGGGTAGATGCACAAAAGATAATGCTCTCACCCTTTTTGATGTCCGCCTCGAAAAATCCCGGGACATAAAGATCTTCGTTATGTTCGTAGCCTCTTTCTTTCTCCAGGGTATATTCAAGGTCTTTATACCAGTCGGGAACATGGGTATATTCAACAGTTTTTTTGGAGAACTGCATATGCAGGTTTGAATATCCCGGATACATGCGGGTCCTGATTCCATTGGGCACCTCATCATACCGGGTCTCCAGGTCAATATTCTGGTTACTCAGGCGGTGCATGCTGCGGTAGGCCAGGAAAGGCTTGAGCCGGATACTGGTTGGAGAGTGTGCCTCCAGAAGGGTGTATCGGATCAAAACCATCTCTTCTTCTGTGACAAACATGGTCTCTTTGCTCAGTACCACCCCGCCAACCCGGATGGTAAGAACGGGAATGACATCAGCAAAAAAATCCCTTACATATTTGTGCCCTTTCGGATTATAGGTCCCGGGATAACGGTTCACCCCAATGTTAAACTCTGCATTGTGCTGAATGATGGTTTCATCCACTTTTGATAGCAGAACATGCTTGTCTCCGTCGAGGGTTGGCTGGGGGCAAATAAGCAAACCGTGATATTTGCGGGTATTGCAACCAATAATCGTGGTGCAGGAAAAAGACCCTGCCCGGTTTGACCGGATCATTTCCTTGCTGAGCGAATATTCCAGGTTGATCAGTTGCTGTTTATCAAACTTAATATATCCCATGTGTTGAATAAATTTATTGCAGTTTGAGGTATGATCTCTTAGGCTAAAGTGCTGGTATGGATCAAATTTACAGATTTTTTTTATTTAATTTTTTATTCATTTTTTTTCACTGAAAATTAATGCTCCGATATTTGTTTTGTTATAATAAAAAAATAGCTGTCTGAATCCAGACAGCTATTTAATTTGAAGGAATGTTTTATTGAATACCTTCCTGGGTGTAATCGATCTCAGAGCCCAGCAAGCTATGGGGAATCATGTAGGCGATCAAGGTTACCACGGCCGCAATGATTACCCAGGTCCGGTGTTTCGGGTTTTTTCTCACCTTCCAAAAGGCAATAAGCCAGAAAATGAACATCACCAGGGTTTTATTATCCGTAAGGTCAGTTCCAAAGGGCCAACCGGTCCAGAATGCTCCAAAGGCATATTTTTGTACTATGGGGCCGAAAATCAGACCTCCTGCAAAAAGAAGTATCAGCGTGGCAAGGGTTAAGCCATAGGTCTTTTTGTTGAAAATGGCTGACAAACCCGTTCGGGTGCTTAGAAATATGGCTGCGAACATAAACAGGATATGCGGGATCATGGTCCAGGCCGGAACATCATTGCGAAAGCGTATGACAATGGGCTCTTCACTCAACACAGCCTGTTCCCCGTCCTTCTCCAGGGTGACCTGGTAAGCCACTTTCCCGGCTGATGGTTGCTGTGGGATATAGGCAATCAGTTCGTCACCTTCCCTGACCAGCGGGGCTTCGGTCCATTCATCATGGCTGGGGGTGCGTTTGTAGCGATAGTGTCCGCTGACGGCATCATCAGGAACCAATATCCTTGCAGGGGCATTTTCAGGCTTGGCATAAGTTCTGATCAGGCTGTAGGAAATGGTTTCTCCATTTAACACCACACTTCCCCTGTATGGCTTTGTTGGGCCTGTCAACCTTGTATAATATACTGCACCTAACGTCAGCAGGAATGCAAACACCCATAATAAAGTTTTCTTCGGCATAAAGTCTTTAATTGATTAGTTTTTAATTGTTTTGATTAACAATTTCTTTTCCGGTTTTTCATCCTGCTCTTCAAACCCCATATGTTTGAGGTAGTGCAGGTGCTTTTCATTCTTAACCTGGCTCACCAGGCGTTTAATGCCCTTTCTCCTGAAAAAATTCAGGTTTTTTTCATAAAGGAATTTCCCGGGCTTCATATCGCGGTATTCTGGGATCACAAAATCAAGGTAAACCTCAACGTCACCATCCTGTTGATTTCCCAGGAAAAGCCCTGCCACCGCAGCGTTTCGCAGAATGATAAGAGAAATGGGCTGCTCCCTTTCTTCCAGCATTTGGTGCTTGTTCTGCTCAAAATCAGGGAAGAACTTCCTGATCTCAGCTTTGTAAAAGTCCAGGAAATAACTGATGTAGGGATTATCACCTTGAATGGATAACAGTTTATAAGCATCCTTTCGTAAATAAATAGAGGATAGGAAGTAAATGTTTACAAAGGCAATGAACAGGTTTAACAGGCCAACCGGAAGCGAACCAATGGCAAAGCCGTAAAAGGAAAAGACTGCTGAACCCGCCAGATTAAGCCATCGCAGCCTGATGATGGAGCTCATGGTAAGGGAGATGGCCACCACTACCGATCCAAGGTAACCAATCCATTCAATCAAGGGGATGTTTAAAAACATAGCTGAGAAGGTTTTATGTAATGCTAATCCAAATCAGATAATACCTTTGGCCGCGATTGCTCAATGGCATCATAAATGGCTTGCTGCATGTTGATCCTGATATCCAGTTCCGAAATTTTTCCGTTCGAAGGGTAAGGGAAAGTTCGGTTGGAAAGGAAGACAAATACCAGATTTTCTTTAGGGTCAACCCATACGAAGGTTCCGGTAAAGCCAGTGTGGCCGTAGCTCAGGGGTGAAGCAGAGTGGCAAGCGGGACTGCCGTTGGCGGGGGTGATGGCAGGCTTGTCAAACCCCAGGCCTCTCCGATTGCGGTTCCCGGCAAACTGAACCCGCGTAAATTCCCTGACTGTGGTGGGATCCAGGTATTTATGCCCAGCGTATTCTCCGCCCTGCAATAACATTTGCATAAACACTGCCAGATCCAGGGCATTGGAGAATAATCCCGCATGGCCCGAAACACCCCCAAGCATGGCCGCATTGGGATCATTGACATAGCCTCTGAGGATTTGTTTCCGAAACAGGGTATCATTCTCCGAGGGAACGATCCTGTTGGCAGGAAATTTCTCAAGGGGGTTGAAGGTGATCGTTCGCAAGCCGAGCGGCTTATAAAATGTGTTGGCGACGTATTGATCCAGGGTTAGCCCGCTTTGGCGTTCAACCAGTTCGGTCAGCATAATGAACCCCAGATCGCTGTAACGGTAATTCCTGCGTCTGAGCAGGGGCGATTCCATGATTTGCCCGAAAAGCGTATCGCGGAAAGATTGATGAATAAAAAGCCCATCGGCTACCTTCACGGGAAATTCTTCAGAATAATCCGGGCTGAAGATCCCATCTCTGGGTTTCCCATCTTCAAGGGTGTTGTTGAAAAATGGAATCCAGGGACGCAACCTGCCCTGGTGAGCCAATAAATCACGCAAACCTATTTTTTCCTTGTCACTTTTTTTAAGCCACGGCAAGTAATGTCCAAGGTTTTTCTGCAGATTGACTTTACCCTCATCTGTTAAACGCATCACCGAGGCCGTAGTAGCAACCACTTTGGTCACTGAAGCCAGGTCGTAAAGGTCGTCGAGGGTCACAGGCTGCCGGTTAAAATAGGTGTGAAAGCCAAAAGCTTTGTGGTAAAAAAGTTTTCCATCCTTCACAATGGCTATCTGACATCCCGGATAGGCCATGCTGTCGATGCCCATCCTAGCGAGGCTGTCAATGGCATTCAGGTATTGAGCTTGTATGCCTGCCTCTTCAGGCTCCGAAAACGATATCCTGAAATTCTCAGGGGTTTGAATGCCTTTATAAACAGGGAAATGAGGTGGGATGGATACTGGCAGCCTGCCCTTGGCGGGGAGCCCCCCGATGATCACCTGTGCGGCAGCTTCCTCAAAGTATTGTCCATCCTGGTAAGCCACTATCAGGCCATCGGGCTCGAGGGCAATGTCTCCAAAGGCACGGAGGCTGTAAGGATTGGCAAAGACCGAAATAATGACTGCCTGCCTCTTGGTCAGGGCGCTCAGAAAAGCAATGTTTCCATGGCTGATGCCATAATTCCTGCCAAGGTTGTGATTGTTCCGGTGAAGCCCCACCACCACCAGTTCAAATTCACGCAAGCGACGGAGCATATCCGTGGTTTGCGCTTCGTTGTGATTCTTGGGCAACGAAAATTGCTCCAATTCAGCATACTTTCCAAGCATCGACTGGAATGGATTTCCGATATCCTGACCAATCGAAAGCACCGCAATCCGCTTTCCTTCGGTATTCCTGACGGGAATGATCTCTTCCTGGTTCCGGATTAATGATACAGCGGCCTGTGCAAGCCGTTTGTTAAGCACATTGACTGAACTGGAATTCAAGTCCCCGATCAAATGTTCCGGATTGATTTTTTCAAAACGGTCAAGGCCTGCCTTCTGCTTATAATACAACACCTTTCTTACCTTATGATTCAGTGCTTCTTCCTCAAGATCACCACTAAGAACAGCATCTCGAATGGTATGAATGGCCAGGGGAATATTCCCGGGCATCAACAGAAGGTCATTGCCCGCCTTCAGGGCACGCAATTCAAGATCGCCTGACTTGAAATGGTCGCTAACCCCTCTCATGTTGAGCGCATCCGAAATTACCAGGCCTTTAAAGCCAAGGTCTTTTATCAGGAGCTCACTGATCACATTGTAGGAAAGGGAAGAAGCCAGATTCCGCCCAGCTTCAATGGAAGGAACCTCCAGGTGACCCACCATGACGGATTGCAATCCATTTTCAATGAGCCTGCGAAAGGGGTAAATATGAATGGAGTCGAGTTCTTCTCTGCTGTGATCGATGAGTGGAAGGGTATGATGCGAATCGGTATGGGTGTCGCCATGACCGGGAAAATGCTTGGCGGAAGCGATAACCCCTGCATTTTGTAAGCCCCGCATATAGGCGATGCCTTTCTGAGCCACATTAAAGCGGCTTTCGCCAAATGAGCGGTAATTCACTACTGGGTTGTCCGGATTTGTATTCACATCCACCACCGGTCCAAAGCACATGTGAACCCCCAGCCGACTGAGTTGCCTGCCGGCTTCCAGTCCCATTTCATATACCAGGCCTTCTCCGGCAATGGCGCCCATGGTGAGGTGATAGGGAAATGCCATTACACTGTCAAGGCGCATGGCAGGGCCCCATTCGGCATCCATAGCGACCAAAAGAGGCGTAGTGGCTGCGGCCTGGAGCCGGTTGGTGATCTGTACCTGCC
The DNA here is from genome assembly GCA_036351255.1 of Bacteroides sp. Lineage (NCBI taxonomy): Bacteria > Pseudomonadati > Bacteroidota > Bacteroidia > Bacteroidales > Bacteroidaceae > Bacteroides > Bacteroides sp. Next base: position 21,360 of record JAZBOS010000132.1, on the reverse strand, counting down.
TGACAGGCCCTCCTTTAAAAAAAACCACCCCGCCCAGCTTATGGTCCCGTATCTGTCGCTCAATCAGGTTGTAATAGTCGCGCCCCTGGTCGGTATGTACCGCTATCATGATCAATTGCCCGATGCGCTGCTCCAGGCTTAGACTATTTATGACGGAATCCACCCAGGGGGTGCTGAAATCCATTTCAGAAGCCAGGTCTTCAGCGGAAAGCTGCCCCTTGGGTTGAAGGGGCTGAGAACTGACCGGGACTATGAAGAACAAAACGAAAAAGGGGAAGTATATCAAAAACCTGCGCATCGATGTAAAGCCAAAAAAATTAACACAACAAAAATTCCTGTCTGCAAATATAAAGGAATTTACCGCTTTCCTGCCAGAAAGCAAATATTCCAGCGCATAAAAGGTACCTGTTAAAATAACAGAAATTTTAGGGAAACCGGGATGCAAAGCTTTCAGGATTGTTTGCACCAGTGAGTAAGCTATTCCCGGCATAAATCCTTAAACCACCAGTTCTTTCCAGGTGCCGTGCTTGAGAAATATGTATGCGAAGATTCCGATAATGGAAAAGTACAATACTTCCACAAACCAAACCCCGCTTGCAGGGGCGTCGAAACCCACTGCCAGGATGAAAGCGAAAAGCAGGTAAACAATGATGGAGATCACCTCTATGCGGAGGGCTGTGCCGGTTTTACCGGTTCCCGAAAGGGCGCTGAATATGATCATGCTCACCGAAAAAACCGTTAACGAAAGGGTAATGACCCGCAGCAGGGGAAGGGTGGCTTCCACCAGTTCTGGACTGTCGGTAAAAAAGGAAATGACCGTGCGGGGAAAGAAAATCAGGGACTGGATAAGAATAAGGTTGGCAACCACACTGATGGTCAGGATCTTTTTGACCATTGACATCACTTCATCTGATTTTCCCTGTCCGATAATGTTGCTAACCAGGGTAGTAGTGGCCGAACTCAGCCCCCATACCGGGATCATCAGCAGCATATATACACTTCGGGTAATGTTGGAAGCAGCAAGGGCAGTCTCTCCGATTTGCTCCAGGATCATAAAGAAAATGAACCAGGCGGAAAAGGAGATGAAATGCTGAAACATCACGGGGATGGAAAGTCTCAACAGGTCATTGTAGAGGCGTTTTTTGGGCTTGTGGAAACGCAATAGCCTGAAGGAAGTGATACACTTGTTTTTAAAGGACCACAACAGATAAAACAAAAAAGTGATGAATTCGGCCAGATTGGTGGCCAGGGCGGCACCTGCGATGCCCATTTCAGGCAGTCCGAAATTGCCAAAGATTAGTCCGTAGTCAAGGATCATATTGCTTACTGCCATCAGGATTGTGGCTACCGACACCATACGGGTGCGCACAATCCCTACATAAAAGGAGTTGAACACCATAATGAGGAAGCCGAAAAAGTACCCGAAACGCCTGTAACTGATGAATATCAAACTCTGCTCAAGGATGGCAGGCGAGTTGATAAAGCGTTCCAGCAGGGCAGGGGCGGCAAGGCTAATGAAAACGATAAGCAACAGGGCCAGCCCAACCATGAAATACAGGCCGTGATCGAAGATTCGCCCGATGGTCCGCAAGCGACCTGCCCCGTTTCGGCGTCCGATGATGATTTGCAGACCTATTCCAAAACCCGCCCCAAACATCACCAGCGTGAGGTAAAACAATCCCCCGATGGCAGCAGCTCCCAGGGTGACTTCTCCCAGGCGCCCCAGAAAAGCAGTGTCAATGACAACCATCAGGTTCTGGGCCACCAGACCAATGATAATCGGGTAGGAGATTTTCCAGATGGAGCGATAGGTATTGCTGAAGGGGGTTTGAAGAGTTGTCATTGTTGTCGTTGTTGTCCGCTTCGCGTTCGCGCAATAAGTTTATCCTTCAAAAATCTTAAATCGTTTAATCCTGTTCAATATTCAAATCTCACTAGATTGCTCAAACACCACAACCCTGAAAAATCAAAAACCAACCCGTCAATCCCAAACATGCGGGAATAACTATGACAACCAAGACAACCCTGACAACCACGACAACACTTATTCCACTTTCAGCACCAGTCCCTTCAGGTATTCTCCTTCCGGGTGAAAAATATTTACCGGGTGATCGGCAGGCTGGTTCAGCTGGTGCAGGATGCGGATACTCCTGCCCGATTCAATGGCCGCGGCCAGCACTGCACCCCTGAAGAGTGGCATATCGACCACTTGTGAGCAGCTGAAGGTGAATAACAGTCCACCAGGCTTGATCTTACGCATGGCTTCCAGGTTCAGGCGCTTATAGCCCTGCAGGGCGTTGTGGCGCGCGTGAGTGTGTTTGGCATAAGCAGGGGGATCCAGAATAATCACATCGTAGGTCTCATCCGTATGCTTCAGATACTGCAGGGAATCCTGGGTTATGGAGCGGTGCCGGGGTTCTTCACCAAAATTCAATGCAATATTACGTTCGGTCAGTTCAATGGCCCTGGCCGAGCTGTCGAGCGAATGCATTTCGGTGGCCCCCGCCTGAAGGCCATATACCGAAAATCCACCGGAATAACAAAAGGTATTCAGCACTTTGCGACCAGCAGCATATTGTCCAAGGATTTTCCGGTTTTCGCGCTGATCAATGAAGAAGCCGGTTTTTTGCCCTTTCTCAATGTCGATCAGGAACTTATGGCCATATTCCATGACCTCCACCAGTCCGGTTTCACCAAACAAATTGCCATAAAAGGTTTTTCCCTGCCAGAAGGTATCAGGAAGGGTCTCCCGGCTTTTATCGGTAATGCTTTTCAGTTCAGTCCCGTAAATCTTCTTCAGGGCACCGGTAATGGCTTCCAGATAATAATACATCCCCGTGGCGTGCACCTGGATCACCAGGTGACCGTTGTAATGGTCGATGATGAGTCCGGGCAGGTGGTCACCCTCACCGTGCACCAGGCGGTAAACATTGGTTTCTTTGCTAACGCTCAGTCCGGAGTCCTTGCGCAGATGAAAAGCCTTCTCAAGTTTTCCTGTCCAGAAGGCTTCATCCAGACGTTCTGGACGGTCCGGGGGGAAAGCCAGGATTCGAATGGCTATGGTGGCATCCTGGTAAATGCCGGCGCCCAGGTAATCGCCATGATGACTGAACACATCGGCGTGCATGCCATCACTGGCTTCACCTTCAATTTTTTTGATAGCCCCACTGAAAACCCAGGGGTGAAATCGCCTTATTGCCCCGTCCTTGCCGGGATGCAATATTATTTTTAGTTTTCCTTGCATAATAAGTTGCAAAAGTAAACATTATCGCGCTTTGGAAAACGTTTCCAGGTTGGATTTGAAGAAATCAAAGCGTTCACCCCGGCTTCTGGCCATTGAATCCTGGAAGTAATGATAATCCAGCAAAATGGCGAAGGCGTCAATCGCCTAAAAACCACATAATATGGGTGCAATCAGAACATACATAACAATCGGCATTGCGGTTGACAAAATCAAGGTCGAACAGGGTGGCCCAAAAGGTATTCAGCATGGCTTTCCTGGTTCTGAAACGCGTATTTCCGCATACCGGGCATTTTAATTCATTTCCCCTTACGGTGAATTCCTGTGGTATTTGTTTGCTAAACCTGCTCATGTTGAGAAAATTTTAAATGAAAAATGACTTGAAACTACAGGAAGCCGGCCCGTTTTTTTTATTGAAAGGGCTTAGGCCTTGTCAAAACGATTTGCCATTCTTGTTACGATCGACCTGACCCCGCCTGACAGGCTTTCCAGGTAATGCTCCTGCGAAAGGAAAGCCATCTCTTTGGCCAGTTCAGGATATTTGTCTGCTAATTTAGCCATCATTCTGAAAGCGTGAAGCCTTACCCCGGGTTTTTTGTTCACCTGCTCCCAGATCCCGACACAGGCATCATACAGCACGCCTTCGTATTGCTCATCGATCTCCATTTTTTGAAGGATGATCAACCATTCGCGCTGCCGGTTTTCCTTCACCTGCGTAAGGTTGCGAATCAGGTCGCCGACCAAGGGCCTGATCCGGGCATCATTGGTTTCCATGCAACTCCAAAGGATCCACGATGCCCGCCACGCATAGGGTGACTCAGGGCCCAGGGCCAGCCTGATGGCCTCTTCAAAGGCCCCGGGATGCTCATCCATATAGTGAAGGATGTTGGCCTTGTAATGATTGACCAGGAATTTCTGAAGCTCAGTTTCGGCCATAAGGTTTTTATTCAAATATTTTGCCGGCTAAAGAAAGCCCAAATGCATCCCTTCCCGGGCCATGCAGAGAAAAATGAAAAACAAGGAGCTTTTTTTCGATTCATCCCGTTTTTTTATGTTTTCGCAATTTAATAAATAATTGAAAACTAAATATAAAGCATTCCAAAAATTTGTTCTCAGAAATTTCCTTGCTGGAACCATCCCCTTACCAGGGAGGTACCATCCTCGTAGTTTATACGGTTTAAACCGTATAAACTACGTTTTAACACCGTCTTAAACAGGAGCCTGGTCATACAATGCTTTTTGAATATTTGGAATATGAAAACGATGGTATTTTCCCTTTCCGGGAATAAGATTATGGAGTCATACAGGCTCGTTCCGCATTTCCTTACCGATGATTTTGAACAAGATGGCGGTAGTTTTGGCCATTAGGTAGATTTGAGGGACATTCTTGAAGGTGTATGGAATAAATCTTTGTAATTTTGAGAAGGGAAATCCCTGCAATTTAATGAATTATGAAGCGGAGAACCATCATAATCATCCACCTGCTGTTCTGGTTCTATATGATCAACCAGGCCCTTTTCCCTTTGTATGTGGGTGATTTGAAAAAAGTGGATATTGCCACCTGGAATTACCTTAAGGATGTTGGTTTCTCGGTTTTTTTAAGTGCCCTTACCTTTTATGCCGTTTACTTTGTCTTTCCCCTGGTTTATTTACTGAAGCAAAAGTTTCTTGCTGTGCTTGTTATGTTAACCTTGATTGGGCTTTTGACCTTTACCCGATTTGGCATTAGTTGGATAGTCTTCAATCATGCCGGCTTTTTCAACGCCAGCGAGATGAATTATTCTTTTGACTGGATTTGGAATGAACTCAGGGTTTGTTTAATAACGGGCATTTATGCAGTGCTTATCCGTTTTATGATCCGGGCCTTTGAGGCACAAAATATTCGAAATGAACTGGTTACCCAGCAGCAGGCAGGTGAGCTTGCCCTGATCAAGGCCAAGGTGAACCCCCATTTTCTGTTTAACACCCTGAACAACATTTATTCGCTGGTTTACAAGAAATCGGACGAAGCAGCCGAGGCAGTCATGAAATTTTCATCCATCATGCGGTTTGTGCTGAGCGAGGCAAACAGCGAAACCATACTACTGGACAAGGAGATTGAGTACATGAAGAGTTATATTGAATTGCAGAAACTCCGTATGAATGAACCAGGGTATGTGGTTATGAACATCAGCGGAATGACGGAAAAAATGATCATTGCACCCATGTTGCTGATCCCGCTGGTTGAAAATGCCTATAAGCACGGGAGCCGGAGGCACCATCCGGGGATCATCATTAACCTCATTGTGGAGAATGGCCGGATTGATTTCGGGGTACTCAATTACCTGAAGGAAGGCCAAACCCGGGCTGAGAGCCAGCCGGGAGCTCTCGGCCTGGACAATATCAGGCGGAGACTCGATTTGACTTACCCGGGGAAACACCAGTTTTCCATTACAACAGAAAGCGGTCAATTTTTTGTGAAACTTATTATTGAACCCTGAGATGAAAATCAATTGCATTGCCATAGACGATGAACCCCTTGCCCTGGATATCATAACTGAGTATTGCAAGCGCATTCCGTTTCTTGATCTTTTGCAGACCTTTGATAATGCTGTTGATGCACTCGGATATCTTCGGGAGAATACAGTGGATCTGATGTTTCTGGATATCGAGATGGAGGGGCTGAGCGGGATGCAGTTATTGAAAACCCTTAAAAATAAGCCTTATATTGTCATGATAACGGCTTATGATCAGTATGCGGTGCAGGGTTTTGAGCTTGACGTGGATGACTATATGCTTAAGCCCGTTTCATTCGAACGTTTCATAAAGGGTGTAAATAAGGTTTACGAACGTATGCAAAAGGACCAGGCAGAAAAGCCTGCCGATGCTGCGCCAATAGCTTCTCAGGCAGAGGCTGAACCTGCCTGCTTCTTTATCAAAACGGAAACCCGGATGGAAAAAGTCAATCCTGCCGACATCTTGTATGTGGAAGGCATGGGCGACTATTGGCGCATTGTTACTACCGGGAAAAAGATCATGACCCTGATGAATGCCCGCGGACTGGAAGAAATGATGCCTGAACCCCGGTTTTGCCGGGTACATAAATCGTATTTTGTGGCCATTGACAAAATAGAATTCATTGAACGCAGAAGTATCAAGATCGGGGACATCCGCATCCCGGTCAGTGACACCTATCAAAAGCGTTTTTTTGAGCTCATTGAAAAGAATAAACCGGTCTGAAATGCCCACCTGGGGCGGGCCCATTTCTCTCCCTGAAAAATCTTCCGTCTCTTCCTGCTTTTAATCGGTAAACAGCCTTGATTGCCCGGTGAGTCACTTACCGATTTGTTTCCGTAGCTTATAGATTGTATTTGCTTTATCCTGAGGGTCTTGACTAACTTAGCATAGAGAAAAACCCTCAGCCATGAAAACAAAAGTTTTAACCCTAGTGATGGTCGCCCTGATGGGCCTTGCCAGTGTCTCTGCCCTGGCAGGCAGCCCTCCATGCACCATGCCCTTCTACACGGCTAACGGAATTATCCGCATCCCTGTAAAAGTAGAAGAGACCTGTGATTCCCTTCCCTGCTGCGTAAAGGATCTTATCTGTAAGCGCCAGCAGCAGATGCATTGCCTGGTCACCTTGCAATTCGACCTCAGCCAGATAACCAAGACGGAAGCCGATGCTGACGATGTGACCATTGACACCCAAGCCATATTCCAGGCATTACGCTATAACGAATATGCACGCAAATAACCCGTCTGCAAAAGATTTCCGGGCGAAAATTCTTTCTGCAACAAAAATGAATGATCCCAGGGACAAAAAACCTGATTATTAAAATTAAAGGAGGATGTAACCATGAAAAAATTACTGCTTTTGTTAACTATGATTTGTTTTGCTTTTCTACCCCCTGCATTAGGCGAAGGGAATTATGCCATTGTAAAAGGCAAGGTCTATTTCAGTGATCATGCCAGGGTGGTGTTTAACAGGATTCGAATGGAAGCCGACGACGGCCTTACCCTGGTGGTTCCATTAAAGGAAGTGGATGCTTATAAAGTGGATGACAAGGTATTTCACCGGCTTCCCCTTGTTTGTTTAAATGGGGAAGAAAAAGGGGATGCCCTGCTGCATCTGGTTGGATACCGGAATGGATTAAGCCTTTATCGCTGTGATAAGCTCGACGAAACCCTTGGCTGCTGCTTTGAAGACAATACAGGCAATATCAGCACGTATTTTGTGTACAAAGATCACGAGTTGTATTTGCGGGTGGATGAAAAAAATGCCTGGACTGTATTTCCGTTCTTTGGCATTCAGGCCCTGAAAGACCGAAAAGAGCTTTAAGTTTCCCTCATAAGGCAAAGCCATGAAAACAACGGATGTTCATTCAGAATGGATGGGATATTGAAGGTGGCAGAGACGTAATTAAGCCATTGTGAATTCCACCATGAGGAATGAAATCAGGCCCTGAATGAAGATTTTTGAAAAGCTAAACCAATGAAGAAGGCTGTGTACACAGCCTTCTTTATTTTAAACTACTTATGATACCACATTGGGTAAAATAACACGAAACTCGCTTCCAAGGCCCGGTTCACTTTTTACTTCAATATGTCCCCCATGGCGTTCTACAAGTTCCTTGCACAGAATCAGGCCCAGACCGGTGCCGGGCTCCAAATTGGTTCCCTTGGTGTTGTGCCGGGCATCGATAAAGAAAAGGGAATCCAGTTTTTCCCTTGCAATGCCAATTCCGTTATCTTCAACACCAATAACACAGTGGTTGCCCTCCGGAATAAGCGTGAGAAGAATTTTTCCACCCGGGTAGGTGAATTTTATGGCATTGGTCAACAGGTTACGGAGCACCGTACGGATCATATTGACATCAAGGTAGGCATTGATGTCAGGCAAATGATTGCTGGTGATTTCAATGTTTTTTCGGGCGGCCTGATCCCTGAACAGATCAATGGTATCGGTGATCAGGGTTCTTACCTCAATGCGTTCAGGCTGAAAGGGCATGGTGCCAGTTTGTGAGCGCGCCCACTGTAAAAGGTTCTCCAATAATTCATGGGCCTGGCAAGAAGAACCCCGGATCTTTCTGACCGATTGTTCCAAATGTTTCTGGTCTTTGCCCTGCAAATCCCTAAGAAGCAGATCTGTTATACCGTTGATGTAATTAAAGGGGTTGCGCAAATCATGTGCAATAATGGAGAAAAACTTATCCTTCGAGGCATTGAGGTCATTGAGTTCCCTGTTTTTCTGCATGATCTCAGCCTTTTGTTTTTCGATTTGAAGGGTACGCTCACTGACTTTCTCTTCCAGTATTTTTTTGTCCTTCTGATACTGGTATTCCCTTCGCTTAAAAATGAAGAAGATCAACAAAGCCGTTAGAAAAAAATAGGCAATAAAAGCTCCCGGGCTTCTCCACCACGGAGGAAGAACATGAATTTGCAATATAGCAGGATCCTCACTCCACAACCCATCGTTGTTGGAGCCTTTAATGCGGAGCGTATATTTCCCAGGCGCCAGATTTGAGAAAGCAATGGAGTTTCTATTGCCTGTTTCAATCCAGGAATCATCGATGCCTTCCAGTTGGTACATAAACTGGTTTTTCTGTGGGTTAGTATACTCCAAGGCTGCAAATTCCACGGTAAATGAATATTCATTGGGTTTGAGCAGGATTTTGTTATGCATCCCTTTATTGAGAGATTCACGCTGACCGTTAACAATTCGGTAGACTGATGTGATAACGACCGAAGGTAAATATGGATTTGAGGTCAGGGAGTCAGGAAAGAAAGAATTTAATCCATTCATGCCACCAAAAAACAGTTCTCCGTCCTGGCTGAGGAAAGCGGCACCCAGATTAAATTCGGAACTTTGTAGACCATCCTCTTCCGTAAAGGCGCGAAATGTATTTGAGATGGGGTCAAAAGTGCAAAGACCATTGCTGGTGGCAAACCAAATATTTTTGCTTTTATCCTCAATAATATTGTAAATCAAATTTCCAGGTATCCCGTGTTCTTGTGAGAAGAAAGTAAAAGTGCTATCTTTTTTTGAAAAGCGGTTCACAAAAAAAGTTGTTCCGATCCAAATATTCCCCTCCTGGTCTTCGCAGAGTGCAGTAACAAAGTTGTCTGAAATGGAATTAGCGGAATTGCTCTGTTGCCTTTTGTGCGTAATATGCGATGTTTCAGGGTTCAGGATATCGAGGCCTTGTGTAGTGGCAATCCAAATTAGTCCCTCCCGGTCCTCTATGACATTGTAAATCAGGTTGCTGCTTAAACCTGCTTCGACATGGTATCTTCTATAAGGCAAATCTCCGGGTGGTTTCATAAAAAGACCATTCTGTGTTGCGATCCAGAAATTGTTTCGGCGGTCTTGAATAATTTTGAAAATTCTCAGGCCTGAAAGATCGGGCATTCCTGGATTTCTCCCGTATCGATGAGGCCTGATAAAAGAATGCGTTTCCTCCTGGTAAACGAGAATACCATCCCTTGTCCCAATCCAAACATTCTTTGCGGAGTCTTCAAAAATGACATGTACAAAATCGTTGGGAATAAAGTGTTTTCCAGTCTTGCTGGAAGAAAAATGCTCTACCTGGCCACTGCTCGGGTCGTAAATGTTAAGACCCTGCCCCCAGTTCCCAATCCATAACAGGCCATTCTGATCCTGGTATATGGAGGCGATGACATTATCTGCCAGATTTACCGAACTGGGAGAATCAGTTTTTCTGAAAAGCTTAAATTTCTGTTCCTTCAGGTCAGTCTTGTTTACGCCTGCTAGAGTACCAACCCATAAATTTTCTGATCGGTCGATCATCAAGGAAAGGATGATGTTGTGTAAAAGCTCACTGTTTGCGTAGTGAAAAGGGGTGATGTGAAAATTTTCCTTTTCATCAGCTCTTAGCAGGGAAAGTCCGCCCCCTTCTGTAGCAACCCAAATGTTGCCCTTCTTGTCCCCAATTATTGATCGAATAAAGCTCTGTCCCGGGAGATTAAGTTTGGGGTCTCCTGATGGATAGATAATAAGGCTGTTATCTTGAGGATTAAAGCGGTTAAGTCCGGACGGAGTACCAATCCAGAATTGTCCCAAGGGATCTTGCCAGAGGGCTGTAATATGATTATCTGTCAAACCTGCACTGAAAAGTGTAGGCATGATTTGCTCATCAAAACGTTTTGAATCGCTGCTAAACCTGGCTAAACCTCTTGTAGAACTAATCCATATATCTCCACTTGCATCTTCCAGCAAGGGGTAGCAATAGTCTTTTATACTACCATCATATTCCAAGGGGGACAGAAAGTGTTCAAAAGTTAATTTTTTTGGATCGCAGATGGTTAGTACCGGGGGTGTATTGATGAGAATCCGGCCATCCTTGGCACATTTGACGTCGTAAACATAACGAGTGATATCAATTGGGTAAGGCGTTTCGTAATTTATTTGCTCGAATCTATTTTCTTTTTTAATATATCTGTTCAGCCCTCCTTTTGTGGCAATCCAGAGGTTCCCTTCCAAGTCCTCCGTAATAGCATAAATCCATCTGTTTGAAATGGATGTAGTGTCATTAGGGTTATAAGGCAGAATCTCGAAGTTATATCCATCGAAACGGTTAAGACCATTCTGTGTTCCCAGCCAGATATAGCCACTGGAATCCTGAAAAATGCAGATGACTACCGATTGCGAAAGCCCATCAGCAATGGAATAACCTGAAAAGTTATATTGTTTCGCCTGGCTACTTAGAATAGTAAACCATAGAAGAATCGCGCAACTAATTCTTATTTTCATGGTTTCAGGAAATGCCGGGGATATCACAAAAATTAGGTCCGGTATTTCTTTGCTAAAGTTAAGAAAATAGCTGATTTAAAATACATTAAACCTCTAAAAAGGAGTTAAAATAACATAGAGGGAGGCTTCTCCAACTGGAACCGGTAAGGCCAGCCTGAGTGTTCGCCTGCATAATCTACTCCTATACGGGGCCCAATCAGGATGCGGTATTGTTCTTGGGAGAGATTGTGATTTTCAATCCAGATGGTATCGCCAGAGAGCGAGACTTTATCGTGGCGGGTAGAGATGCCCAGGGCCTTTGTTAATTTCCCGGGGCCATTCAGGATCTGTAGTTTTTCAAAAGGTTTGCCGGTGCGATGCGACATTAGTTCCAGACCGGCAATAGGCTCAATGCCCCTGATCAGGATGGCGTGTGGGATGCCTTCTATGTTGGTAATTAAATTAAACAGGTGGTGCATCCCATAGCAAAGGTACACGTAAGCCACACCGCCTTTCATATACATCGTTTCGGTTCTGTTGGTTCGGCGTCCCCCGAAGGCGTGGGAGGCGCGGTCCATTTCCCCTGCATAGGCCTCGGTTTCCACGATGATTCCTCCTGTGACCCCATGTCCTTCGATGTTGGTCATCAATGCCTTGCCCAGCAGGTCGCGAGCCAGGAAAACCACATCGGATTGCAGATAGTATTCGGGGGGAAGCTTTTTCATGGAAATGAAAAATGAAAAGTGAAAAATAAAGAATAAAGTGGGTTATTTTACTTTGATATCGAGCATTTTTTTGTCTTCAAGATAGGCTTCGAGTCGATCGCCGGGCTGCACAGGGCCTACCCCTGAAGGGGTTCCAGTAAATAGCAGGTCGCCCATTTTGAGGGTAGAGAATTTGGACACGTATGAAATCAGCTGGTTGAAGTTAAAGATCATATCGGATGAGCGGCCCTGTTGCACCAGCTCGCCGTTCTTCTTCAGGCTGAAGGAAATATCAGAAGGGCTCTCAAGGCTTGCCAAGGGTATAAATTTGCTGACGGGCCCTGAGCCATCGAAGGACTTTGCCATCTCCCAGGGAAGGCCTTTCTCACGGCACTTCCTCTGAATATCACGGGCAGTGAAATCGATCCCGATCCCAATCTCCTGGTAATAGGTATGGGCAAAACGCTCCCGGATGTGCTTCCCCAGCTTTGAAATACTCAGCACCAGCTCCACCTCATAATGCACCTCGTTTGAAAAATCTGGAACAAAGAAAGGCAGCCCAGCACGAATCAGGGCAGTTTCAGGCTTCATGAAAAAGACAGGCTCCTCGGGCACAGGGTTGTTCAGCTCGGCCAGGTGGGCGTGATAATTCATTCCAATACAAATGATCTTCATGGTTTTTTTGATTACACGAATTTTTACGGATTACACAGATTGTGCATGGTGCATGGGGCATAGGGCATCGTGGATGGGGCATGGGGTAAAATCCGCTGGTAAGCGGATCCGCCAGTAGTCTGACAGGCGAAGCTCTGAAACCCGAAACCTGGAACCTTAAACCCCAAACCTTAACCTTTAAAAATAAACTGCCCCTGGCTTCTACCACGCATATAAATGGCGGTGATAACATTTTTAGTGGAGAGGGGGAAGTCTGCATTCATCATCCAGTCGTAATACTGGGGTTCTTTTTTGAAGACTTCCTCCACTTCGCGGCCTTTGTTCTTGCCGAAGTTAAAGATCTCCTTGCCCTGGCGGTTGATGCCGATATGTCCCACCAGGTCGGCGTGCTGGTGGTTGTATGAAAACTGGTAAAGAGCGTCCACGTCATTTTGAATGGGCTGACTGGTTTTGCCATCGCGGTCGGTATATTCTACATCCTTGTAATGGTCGAGCTGGGCTTCAAGGATCTCGAAGGTAGCCCTGGTATCGGCAGCTGCCTCGTGGGCGTCGACGAGTTCCTGTCCGCAATAAAATTTATAGGCGGCCTTAAGGGTGCGGGGTTCCATTTTGTGGAAGATGTTCTGCACATCAATAAGGCGGCGCTTCTTCAAATCGAAGTTGATGCCGCAGCGCAGGAACTCCTCGATGAGCATCGGGACATCAAATTTATTGCTGTTGTAACCTGCCAGGTCACAGTTGGCCAGGAATTTCTCAAGCGTGGGTGCCAGTTGTGCAAAAGTAGGGGCATCGGCCACGTCTTCATTGCGGATGCCGTGAATGGCGGTAGTCTCAGGCGGAATGGGGCGGCCGGGATTGATTAACTTGCTGAAGTTTTCGGCGGTTCCATCGGGGTTCACCTTATAAATAGCAATCTCTACGATGCGGTCGGCCACCACGTTTACGCCAGTGGTTTCCAGGTCAAAAAAGGCCAAAGGGCGGGTAAGGTTGAGTTTCATTGGTTCAGTTCAGGGTTATTGTTATTTGCGAAAGTAAGGAAAATATGGGAAAAGAAGTGTTGTCGGGTTGTCGTGGTTGTCATTGTTGTCCTAAGAAAGGCAGAATTGGTTCCGCTGGGCAAAAAACAGTTTTGCCGGCAGGTGTTGCTGCCGGAGAAAAAGAACGCGATGGAAGTAGTTTAAGGATTAGGCGCCCAGTGTTTTGAGGGCTTCGTATACAAGGAAAGCCGGCCAAACTAGCGCCTTCAGGAATCCAAGGAGGCCCATCCAGAACCCCGTGGCCGTGGATATGTAATAAATAACGGCGCCAATGAAACCAAGGCCGTATACTGCACTTGCTGAACCGCTTCCGTGATCGTTTTTCATGGTTTGATGTAAATAAAGGATGAATGGATTTAAAGGAGTTGTAAATCTAAGACTTTTTCTTTAAATATGTCACAAACCTTTCAACAAGAATGGTTATGAGGCCGATCTGCAGTCCAAAGGGAAGGTAGCCAGCATAGCCAAGGATTGGCATTTCAAAGACCTGGAAACGGTGAACCAGTGGAATAGAATAGTGCCACTGGGTAAAGCTGTGAAAATTCCAAAGCTCCCAGAAAAATCCGCAAATGATTGCGGCCAGGGCAAGCGAGAAGATGTCTCTCCAGTTGCCGGAGGGGAGCCCCTCAAAGAGCTCGATGTTCCCGCCTAAGGCCATGGTAGCCCCGAGGATGGCTGTGGGCGCCAACCAGAGCAGGGGATAGAGGTAATCTGGCTCGAGGTTGATGGCCATTAAACCAATCACCCCGGCCAGGAAAAAGAACCATGCCACTGCGCCCGGTTTAGAAGTTTTGAATGGAATAAACTGATCCAGGCCTGCTGTAAGGCGTGGAAAGGTGTTGATCAGGTTGCGGGTGCTGATCACAGCGGGAAGCACAGTCGAGAAAGGGAAAGTGGCATACCAGAAGAATTGCCACTTACTTAAATCACCGGTATTCACATAAAACCAGTTCTCGACCATCAGGTTGAGGTATTCGAAATACCACCAAAATACGGCGCTGAAAACAAACAGGGCCACCAGGGTAGCAGGTTTGTGGGTGATCAGCGACCAGCCACTGCGCCGGTAGGTCAGGGCATTGACAAGCAGGATATACCCCAGCCAGGGGGGCGTGAAGGTGTAAGTCTGAAAGTTTTCAAACCAGGGAACTCTTGTCCAGGCCATCAGCCAGCCCAGCAGCAGGATGGCCAGCCCCAGCCATCCCCACCAGGGGAGGGGATGTTTTTTACGGGAAATGGGAATAAAACTTTCCTGGGCCCGGAGGATTCTGACAATAAAGGGCAGCATAAACATCAGGATCAAAGCCAGGAGGACAAAAAAGGCAATCCAGGAAAAGGGAGCTTTTTCAATGGTGACTTCTGTGGTCATAGGCGGGAAGACCAGCATCTTATTAAGTGGTATATCAGCCAGGTATGCCCCAAGCAGAGGGGCACCCAGAAGACCAAGGATTGCCAGCAGGAAGGAAGTATACCGCATAGCCGGAGTGTTTTTGCTTTCTTTCAAAGTTCAGGCGAATTTCAGAGAATTCAAAAGAAAACTTCGCAAAAATAAGGCTGTGATTGTCTTCTCTGGCGTTCAATCAGCTGGAAATCACACAATATTTTGAAAAAACTGTTTAAGTTTTCCTTAGGTTCTAATGAAATTAAAAGCCTTAGGGATTGTCCCGAACCACTTAGGAAAAACTTCTTTTTCGCACCTCCCCAAAACAACCTCTCAAAAACTCATCTTTGCTTGTTTCGACCCAGAGTTCAGACGTAGTTCAGACGTAGTTAACACGTAGTTCAGACGTAGTTCAAACGTGCACGCACGTTTAAACTACGTTTTAAATACGTTTAAATTACGTGTTAACAACGGTTTAGGGAATATTCAGAAAAGTCATGGAAAACGGGGATATACAACCCAAATTAAGTTGATTTTAAACCTGGCAGGTTGAAAGCTAAAGGTTCAAATAGAAACAGGACAAAAAACAAAGAGGCTGCCTTGTAAATTGGAGGCAGCCTCTTTCGAAAAATAGTCCTTCCGGATTATATATTCTGGCTGGTATCGAATTTCTCGAGGTAATCGGCCACGCGCTTGAGGAACATGCTTCCCAGGGCGCCATCCACCACGCGGTGGTCGCACGAGAGGGAGAGCATCATCATATGGCGGATGCCGATGGAATCGCCCTGCGGGCTTTCGATCACCACAGGCTTCTTCTGGATGATCCCGACGCCGAGGATGGCCACCTGCGGCTGGTTGATGATGGGGGTTCCGCCAATGGCGCCAAAGGTGCCGAAGTTGGTCAGCGTGAAGGTGCCTCCCTGGATCTCATCGGGCTTGAGTTGGCTGGCGCGGGCGCGGTTAGCCAGGTCGTTTACTTCCTTGGTCAGGCCCAGCAGGCTCTTGTGGTCGGCATTCTTGATGACGGGCACAATCAGGTTACCATCGGGGGTAGCGGCTGCCATGCCGATGTTCACATTTTTGCGAACGATGATCTTATCTCCTTCGGTGGAAATGTTCACCATGGGATAGTCGCGCAGGGCCTTGGCAATGGCTTCAATGAAAATGGGGGTGAAGGTGAGCTTTTCGCCTTCGCGCTTTTCGAGGATGCCTTTTTGCTTGTTGCGCCAGTTGACGATGTTGGTCATATCGGCCTCGGCAAAGAGGGTAATGTGAACAGAGGTATCTTCCGACATGACCATATGGTCGGCAATGAGTTTGCGCATCCGGCTCATTTCAACCACCTGGTCGCTTTCTCCAATGGCAATGGACGGAGCCTTGGGCTTCTGGGTGGCGGGGGCCGCAGCAGGGGCCTGGGCCTTTGGTGCAGAAGCGGCAGGTTTGGTTTCACCGGCTTCCCGCTTCTTCAGGTAATCCATGACATCCTGGCGGGTCAGGCGGTTCTGATGGCCGCTTCCGGAGATGCTTTCCAGTTCTTCCAGCGAAATATTTTCTTCTTTGGCAATGGTACGAACCAGGGGAGAGTAGAAGCGACCGCTGCTATCCCTGCTTTTCAGGCTTTCACCCTCAGGGGCCTCTTTTTTCTCTTCTGTCACAGGCAAATCTTCTTTGGCAGCAGCCTGGGGTTTCTCTTCTTTCTTTTCTTCGGCAGGGGCTTTTTCTTCAGCACCTTCTCCACCGGTTTCAATGATGGCAATGACAGTTTCAACTTCCACCACATCGCCTTCATTAAACAACTGCTCTTTCAGCACGCCTTCCACAGGGCTTGGGATTTCAGAATCTACCTTATCGGTAGCGATCTCAAGGATGGCCTCATCCAGTTCAATGGTATCGCCGACATTTTTCATCCACTTGGTGATGGTAGCCTCTGTAATACTCTCGCCCAATTTGGGCATCTTCAATTCAAACTTTGCCATTAATTATGTTGTATTTTGGGTTTTTCAAAAGTAAAATCTCAGGAAAATAAACACTAAGTTACGAAATATTTACATTGGCCAGATAGCGAGGCCATCAGAAATATCGTTAACCCGGGTTTGGTTATTCATTTTTTAAACACATGAAAAAGCAAAAGGTTTAAAAAAGTCCAATGGCTCAGGTGCGTCCCAGGTTGCGCCAGCCATTCAAAAAGATGTTCAGGTCGTTCTCTATCCTGTATTCTTTGGCATAGAGATTGTTCAGGTTATTTAGGGTTTCCTCGTCCAGCGCCTGATTCCTGATCATATCGCCGGGGAAAAGTACTCCTTTTTTGATCCTAGGAAGATTAGCGGTTTTGGGTAAGGGGTGGTAACCAATCCAGGATTTTCTTCCGAGGCTTACGCTAAAAACATTGCGGATCATCCCCAAAGGGTTCCTGACAAGGAAAAGGGTGAGGGGAAGGCTCAAAAAGACCAGACCAGATGCAATCAGGTCGAACAGCCTTTTGTTTCTCCGGTTGGCAGGTTTGTTTACTGCATTGATGTTGATGGTAAACAACTCTTCAAAAGTTTCAATGCTGTTGCTTCCGATGATATAAAGGCTTTCAGGTGGGGCGATCTTAAAATTGACTTTTTGGTTGCTCAGCGAGGCCATAAGGTCAATGATGGCTTGTGAACTCATGTCAGCGGCACAGAAAATGATCTCATCAATAGCATAAATGCCAATGATCTCATTGATCTGTGCAATAGTGCCCACGTATCCTCCTTCTCTTGGTTTCGCTTTTTGGAGGGAAACCAGTCCAATGAAGGCGCTGTTGCCTGCTTGCCTGATCATGTGCACAATGCGGGCGGCTTCTTTCCCATCACCTACAATGATAATACGCTTGTTCTGGCTTGATTCCACATGCAAGCCTTGCTTGCGAACAAGAGAAAGTATTGTTCTGGACAGCAGGATGGAGAATAGCGCCCAGGCTCCCCCCAGGAGGATAAGTGCCCTTGAAAACCTCAGGCTGATGGGCAGGAGGGCATAGATAACCAGGATAATCACTGTGCCCATTCCTATGCCCCGGATGATACGGAAAATCTTTATGGGTCTATCGTATCCGCCGCTGAAATAAACGGTGAATAACCAAATGAGGATATAGGCCGGAACGATGAATTGCATAAACTCGGGCGGGTAATGGGGCCCATTGAAGACTTGTTCCTCCCAGCTGGTTTTGATGAAATAGAAACCGGCATAAATGATCAGGGCATCGAGCAGGGGCCAGAAGATCTTTTTCAGGAAACGGTTGATGATGGCTACCCCTGCCCTGAAATACACGGCCAGGTTGATGAGGGTGGAAAACAGCCGGGCGTTTTGGCGCGAGAAATGCTTGCGCGCAAAAATGATCATGGCATTGTAAAACACGATCACATAGTTGACACTGCTTTTCTTTGTGCTCTCACCTTTATAGTGAATGATGCGGGTACCTGGAAAATAATAGTTCTTGTAGCCCGCCTTGGTGATTCGATAGGAAAGATCGATGTCTTCCCCATACATGAAGAAGTCCTCGTCGAGGTAACCGGTTTTCTCCAGGGCTTCTTTGCGCAGCATCATAAAAGCGCCTGAGAGGACATCCACCACTTGCGTATCATTGGGATCCAGATAGCCCATGTGGTATCTGCCAAACGTTTTTGATTTTGGGAATAGCTTTGCCAGACCAAATATCTTATAGAAAGCCACCTCAGGGGTGGGGAGGCCCCGTTTGGATTCGGGGAGAAAGCGTCCCTGTCCATCAAGCATTTTGACTCCTAAGCCACCGGCATCGGGATGTTCGTCCATAAACCTTACCACCTTGCTGAGGGTATCATCCTCTACCACCGTATCGGGATTAAGCAGCAGCACATATCTGCCCTTTGCCAGCCGGATGGCCTGGTTGTTTGCCTTGCTGAACCCCATATTCTCATGGTTGGCAATCAGTTGAACCTCAGGATATTTCTCGCGGATCATTTCTTGGGAGCCATCCACCGAGTTATTGTCAACAACGAAAACCTCCATCAGCAGGCCTTTTCCCGAGCGGAATACCGACTTGAGGCATTGATCGAGAAAATACTGGACGTTGTAATTGACGATTACTACGGTTAAATCCATTCAGGCTTCTTATTTGACGTTTTCATAAGGGGTCCGGTTGACGATAGACCTGCCCAGGGTGACCTCGTCGGCATATTCCAGTTCATCGCCTATTGCAATACCCCGGGCAATGACTGAAACCTTTACATCAAAGGGCTTAATCTTTCTGAAAATATAGAAGTTGGTGGTATCGCCTTCCATGGTAGTGCTCAGGGCCAGAATCACCTCCCTGAGTGAATCCTGGTTTTGTTCGATCCTGTTTACCAGGCTTTCGATATTCAGGTCACCAGGTCCAATACCATCCATAGGCGAGATAATTCCCCCCAAGACATGATATAAGCCGTGATACTGGGCAGTGTTTTCAATGGCGATGACATCGCGCAGGTCTTCCACCACACAGATCAATGACTGGTCGCGGTGGGGCGACCTGCAGATTTCGCAAAGGTCCTGATCGGAGATGTTATGACATTGTGAGCAATAAACCACTTCGCTGCGCAATCGGGTCATGGCTTCAGAGAAACGGATTACGGTTTCTTCATCCTGCCTGAGGAGGTAAAGAACCAAACGCAATGCGGTTTTTCGCCCTATACCGGGCAGGCGGGAGAATTCTTCAACAGCGGCCTGAAGTAATTTGGAGGAGAAAGTTTCCAAAACGTATAAGATTGTTCAGCAACGGCCAAAGTTAATATAAAAACTACTGCTTTTAGCCTTGAGAACAACAAGAAAGGCAATGTTTTTTTTAGTTTAGGATGATTTCTTCAATTCAATAAAAAAGGTGGCGCCTTTATGTTCTTTGCTTTCAAAATACAATCTGCCCTTGTGGAGTTCAACAATCTGTTTTGTGATATACATACCTAACCCATGGGTCTTTTCGCCTTTCAGGCCAAACCGTTTTGCGCGTGTAAACTTTTCAAACAGGTAGTTATGTAATTCCTTGGGTATTCCGATGCCTGTATCAGAAACCCGGATAAGCACCTTTTCGCCCTGGTCTGAAAGAGCTACCGTAACAGTACCTTTTTCATTTGTGAATTTCAGGGCATTGCTGATGAGGTTTTCCATTACCCGGCTAAACTTCTTAATGTTTAAATCAGCATACAATGCCTTATCTGGAATATCTTTGTATAACCTGATTCCTTTTTCATTAGCATCCGATTCAAATTGCTCCAGTACCTCGGGAATGAGATCATTTAAACATACTTTTTGTGTGGTTAGAGAGAAGTTCTGGGACTCCATCTCTGCTACTTCAAGCAATTCTTCCATGATTTCTAAAGCAGCCTGGGAGGAACGCTTGATTAAGTCAATGTAAAACAGATTTTCCGAATCCTTTTTCTTTTGCTCAAGCATATTGCAAAGGCTTAGGATGCCGCTGATGGGATTTCTCAGGTCGTGAGCCACAGTAGCCATGATCCGGTCTTTGCTGTTGTTGAGGGTAATCAGTTTTTCCTCGTAACGTTTTTGGGCAGAAATGTCAGAGAGCACCCCTTCAAGTCTTGAAGGAAGTCCCCCTTTGCCTATGACATGCCAAGCTTTAAAGTGAACAAATTTCTCCTCGCCGCTCCTGGTTCTTATTTTGAAATCGGAGGAAAAAAAGCCCTCTTTTAAAACTCCTTGAATTTCCCCACGAACTCTTTCCAGCTCATCTATAGAAATCAGTTTTGAAATAATATTGTTATCCTTGTAAAAGGAATTGGGGCCATACCCGGTAATTTCCAAGACCGGATCACTAACAAAAATGGGTTTAAAAGGGTTCAACTCAGCGGTCCATACAACATGGTCAATGGTTTTCAAAATGCTGTCCAGCCGGTCTCGTTCTTCCTGTAAATTCTGCTCGGCTTCTTTTTGAGCGGTAATATCCAATCCAACAGATTGAAATTCCTGCAACTCACCAAATTCATCATAGATTGGAATATCGGTCCACTTTTGCCAGGATTTCTTTTTTTCAACAGTCAGTACTTCGTGCTCATAAGCAAAAATCTTTCCTGTTTTCCCAACCATATCCAGTTGGTCAATCAACAAGGGCCAATCTTTTTCTGGGATAAAATCCAACCAGCGCCGCCCAATTAGTTTTTCTTCGGGCTGGTTAAAAAATCTGCAATATGCCTGGTTAACAAAGGTAAGGGTGGTATCGGGCAGGAACCGGCAGATCATTTCCTGCTGGGCGTTGATGATAGCCTCGAGGAAATCATTCTTCTGCTTAATCCTTTTTGTAGTACTTATACCCATGGAAGGTCGATAGAAATAAGAATTAAATAGGTGACAGGCTAAATTTGTTTGATGAGGTCAAATTTGGACAAATATAGAATAATTTGTTTTAATATTCCAAATAATGGTTCGAGAATCTTACATATTTTTGCTGGAATTTAAATCAGCAATTATATGACACCTGGCATTATCCTGATTTCCTTCCTGATATATACTGCACTGATTTTTTTAGTCTCACGTTTTACGCTCAGGAAAGTAAATAACGAAAGTTATTATCTTGGGAACCGGAACTCCCCATGGTATGTCGTGGC
>JAZBOS010000131.1 GCA_036351255.1 Bacteroides sp. | reverse complement strand
GGAAATACACACAGGGGCGAATCCCGTTATTCTCAAGCGACCACCAACTGCGGGGGTCATCCACACTAGGGCCAACACCCATACTGGTGCCCACGCGATACAAGCGCCATGTTTTGGAGGTCTCGCCTGCCAGAAGGGTGAGTGCTTCAAAGGGATCCTTGATCTCAATAAGCTCTTCAAAAGTTGTGCTTACTCCAGCTGAGTTGGTTGCTGTAAGTACAACAGTATAATCCCCTGCTGAGGCATAGGTATGGGTCGGGTTTTCCTCGGTAGAGGTTTCGCCATCCCCAAAATTCCAGCTGTAGGTTTCAGCATTCTGGGAGAAGTTTGTAAAAGTTACTTGCTGCCAGTTTTCTTCGCTCACTTCATATTGAAAACTTGCGATCGGATCCTCAACGGGCTCTTCTTCTTTCTCGCAGGAGGAAAGAGTGAAAACCGACATTACTCCAAAGAGTATTGCAGCCTGGAAAAAACGTTGCCGTAATTTAAATCTTTTCATTGTTTGTTTTGTTTGGTTAAGTAATGGAACAAAAATTTAGCTTGTTTGGAAATATTGAGGGAATTAAGAAAAAGCTTGAATGTGAATTTCTTATAACCACCGCATTCATTTTTTACAATTTCTTAACAAAGTAAACCCCTGTTCAAAAACAAGGCAAATTTCAGGATGCATCAATAACTCAACAAAAGCATTTTTTACTACAACATAATTACATCATTATAATTTTAATTAATTGTTTTTCAATATAATATAATAATAAAAGTAAAAAAATGATTTCTCATAATAAATAATTCATTTCAGAGTAGCTTGATAATTAAGGTATCTTTTTAAGTATCTTAAATGAATGAAAATTTATTTAAATTGACATAATATACTCGGTCAGGTTTGTGTTTCTGTCAAGGTTCATTTTGGTCCTCAAACGATAGCGGCTAATCTCGACACCCCGTATAGAAATATTCATAAGGGGAGCAATTTCCTTGGTAGAAATATTCATCCTCAAATAAGCACAAAGTCGTAATTCCTTCGGAGTAAGGTTTGGGTGTTTTTCTTTTACCCGTATTATAAAATCCTGGTGCACCTCATCAAAGTAATTGTTGAATAATTCCCAGCTTTTTTCATTGCGTAGATCTCTGTTGATTTTCTTAATTAAATTATTCACAAACTGTTTTTCAAGTTTATCTGAAGTGGAGTTTTTCAATATTTTATTTAAGTCGTTTCTGATCGAAGTAAGGGTTCTGTTTTTTTGAATTAAGTGGAGGGTAGTATTGGCCAACTCTTTATTCTTAAACTTCATTTCGCTTTGCAGGCTTTCATTGCGTAGCTGAACGATTTCCTTTTCGCTTAATGCAGTTTTCTCTTTAAAGATTTGTTCACGTTGGGCAAGTCTTTTTTCATGCCTGATTTTTTCCCTCTGCCTGATTTTTAGAATTCTCCTTCTTACAAAATAAATATTACCTGCAATGATAAGCAAGATAATTACTGAGTAAAAGAAATAAGCTGCGCGCGAACGCAAAAATGGAGGTGCAATAGAGAAGGAGATGGATTTCACCTGGCTTTCTGTTCCAAAAGCGTTGATTGCTTTTACTTCAAAGGTATAATTACCTTCCCTTAAATTGGTATATTCCTTAAAATTAATGCCATCATAAGCAGACCAACTGTCATCAAAGCCTTTTAAACGGTATGAAAACAAGATCTTTTCAGGATTTTCAAAAGCTGGGATTGTAAATCTGAAACTGACTGAATTATTTGTAAAGGGAATTTTCTCTAGTTTCTTTATTCTCTCTTCAGATAATCCATTTCTAAAAAAAAAGCGAATTGGATCTTGTTTTCCATAAAAAGAAACTTCATTGAAAAAAACCTCCTCTTCTAAACTGTAATCCTTGATAATTGTTGGGTCATAGTGGATTAGCCCATTCTGAGAACCAATAAATACATTCGTCGGATTATGAACATAAATATTCTCAAAAGAAGGCAATAAATTTTCATTTATTCTGGAAAATGGTGCGGTAATGTCCCGGAACGTTCCATCTTCAAGAAGACGGATTATGCCCAGGTATTGGTTAGTGAAGTACCACAAATTCCCATTTTTATCCTGGTGAATCTTATCAATAAACCCCTTCCCTTCAAAAGTCCGATTTATCTCCTCTGGCATATAAAAAGAGTGATTGTCCTGATTATACTGGAATAAACCGGATTGGGTTGTGATAACCATTTGATTATTTATTGTTTGAAGGTTATATGGCAATCCCGCAGGAAGTCCTGACCTTGACAAGAAAAGCTCCGCGTGCGTTACCTCGTCAAAAGATTCGGATAGTTGAAGTTGAAACAACCCCCTGTAGCCATGAGAAATCCATAGGTTATTTTTCCCATCAAGAAATATGTTTCTGCTTGATTCTTTAAACCCCTTGACCTCGTCAAGAAATTCCCATTGGCCATTGATATTCAACAACCTTACCAGCCCGGTATAGGTTCCTGTCAGGATTATATTTTCAAGGGCAGGAAGTTCCAAGAACGACCAGAATCCTCTGATATCAGATATTTGTCTTGCTTTAAAGCCTTCAATTTGAAAACACCCAAAGTTATGACCGCAAAACAAGGTGTTTTCAATTACTTCAAGCGTCCATACCTGTCCTTCGGTGCCTTTGAGGAGCCTGAACTTTTCTTCAGTTAAGCCTGCCCCACTGATTTTGGATAATTCGGCTGCGTACAATCCCTGGTTGGTACCCACATAAAGAATTCCATTGTGAACCCGGCTGGTGTAAGCACTTTCAATATTGTAATTGTAGTTGAGGATTGTCAGGGGCGAACTTATCTCAATATAGTCTATCCCATTGTCAAGCCCGAGCCAAAGGTTTTTGCGGGAGTCCTCGAAGAGGCTGAGAATGGTATTGTTCTGTAAACCTTTGTAACGGTTTAAATGTTGAAGGACTTCACCTTGCCGGTCACTGATAAAAATACCGCTCCGGACAGATCCAAAAGCAAAATTTCCATCTGAAAGTTTAATGGCCGAAAACAAATTGTTTAGCTTCAAATAATCACTAATCTCTACATCCCATGGAGATAAAACGCTCCCGTCAAAAATATAAAGCCCTTCATTGGAAGTACCGATAAGCAGTTTTTCGTTTTCAAGAGGAAGTACGCATCTAATTTCATTTCGGAAGAACACCGGGTGGTTGCTTATCAATTGAAGGCTGTCATTTTCAAAAAGCATCAAACCATTCTCGTTATCAACGATATAAAAGCGACCATTTACAAAATGCATAAAACTGAAATTGCTTTCCGGTTCAAAAACCTCAATTTCATTTCCTGAAAGAACAAAGATATAATTGAAGGATTGGAAGATGACCAAGCCCTGGTATCCATAAATACTCCATATTTCATCATAACTTTTAAAATCACTGGGAATTAAATGATTAAGCGAATGAAAGCTTAACTCACCATTTTCATTTGGGGCCAGGTAACCGATTTCTTCAAAAGCTCCAATGTAAATGGTATCCCCAATTGCCAGGACTGACCTGACAACGGATTGATTAGGAACGGGGTATGTGGTCCAGTTTGTTCCATCATATTCCAGCACACCATCATTATTGCCAAAATACATAAACCCCTTGCTGCTTTGGGTTATAGACCAATTTTGCGTGCTTGCGTAATAGGTAGTCCTTGCGTAGTTTACGATAGCGGGTATGCCAAAATCTTTGATCTGCCCAAAGGAAATGAAGGGAAAGAGAATAATGACAAACACGGGAAAATACTTTCTTAATTGGTCCATCGATCTCAAAGAAATTGGGTGGAGTGATCTTTATATCAGGGAGCCTAGGGATATTGAATCCTCAAATTTTCAACTTAAACAAATGTAGGAATTAAAAGCATTTTCTCAAAACGCAGCACTAAAATACCAAATTTTGAAATTTTTCCCGTAGAATGTTTCCATTATTTTAAGATTGGGTGTTGAGTCTCCAACCCAGGGCTATTCAAACATTTTTTCCTGCCTTTTGTTGATACAGGGGTTCTAACCATTTAAAGGTCAAATTCTGGAAAAGAATTCCTTTAACTTTTGGGCCCAATCTGCCAGCCCTTGTTCATCCTGGCCCCGATGGAGGATGTTACCGATACCGCTTTCCGTGAATTGGTGCTGCGGCTGAGCGATCGCGGGCAGCTGCACGTACTTTATACTGAGTTTACTTCAACCGATGGGTTTTGCCATCCGGTTGGACGTGATAAGGTGAACCATCGGCTGAAGGTCTCCGAAAGCGAGCGCCGCCTTCTCAGGGAAAAGGACGTTAAGATCGTGGTACAGGTATGGGGCAACAAGCCTGAGAAGTATTTCCAGGCCATCCGGAATATTGAGGACAACTTTGATTTCGATGGCATCAACATCAATATGGGCTGGCCGGTAAACAACTTTGTGGCACACGGAAGTTGCTCGTTCCTTATCAAATAGGAACGCCTGGCCGGGGAGATCATTGCTGCTACCCGCGAAGCTACCCGACTGCCTCTGAGCGTAAAGATCCGCCTGGGGTGAAGCAGGTGGAAACTGAACGCTGGATGCAATTCTTATTGCGGCAACCCCTGGATGCCATCATCCTCCAAAGTCGCATTCAGAAGCAAATGTCCGAAGGGCAGGCCGACTGGAATGAGATCGGCAAGGCCGTGAAAATGCGCGATGAGCTGGCACCGCATATCCACATCATTGGCAACGGGGATGCAGAGTCTGTGGCGGATGGTCTTGACCGTTGCCATTCTTATGGGACAGATGGGGTTATGATTGGCCGTGGCATCTTTAAAAACCTTTGGCTATTTTCACCCGGAAAGGGAGAATTTAAGCCCGAAAAAAAATGAAAACCTTGCTGGCCCAACTCGATGTATTTGAGAGAAACTGGGGAAACGAAAAGCACTTTTCCAACCTCAGGCGTCTCTTTAAGATATACCTCAATGGATTCGTGGGCGCCGCAGAACTCAGACACCGGATGATGCAGGTTAACCATTTTTCGGAAGCCCGGTCCGTAATGGATGATTACAGGAATTTAGTGAAAGGGGAGAGGATTGAAAATTAGCGCCCCTTTTCCTGGGATAACCGCATTGATCAATTCTTTTGCTTTTCGCCTATTTGTGCTCGAATGACTGACATAATATCTTTATGATCGGTTTGAGTAGTTTTTTCTTACAAATGGACTCATTTTTTTTATTTCTCTGTTGAGGTCAGACGTTCCATAACCCCTCAAAGATTGCACTTTCGTTTATTTTTCAATAACTTAGCAAATAACCCCAAAATTTATTGTCATGAGCGATTTCGATGAATACAAAAAAAGGATGATTGTTGGTATTGAAGACTGGCAGGCTGATCTGGAGAGACTTAAAAGTCAGGTTGAAAAAACGGACCCTGAAAAACAAAAAGCACAGCTTGGAATAATCTCTAAACTGGAAGAGGAGATTAAGAAAGCCAAATCCAGCTTTGGTGAGTTTGAGCAATCAGGAACAGAAGCCTTGGAAGAAATTAAAAAAGGGCTTGATAATGCATGGGAGGACATATCCAGGGCATTTCAAGAAGCAAAGTCTAAGTTCTGAATTTGTCATCTGCCAACACCAAAAACTTAAGCCCGGCATTTACCTAATAGTTGATCTTTGTCCGAATGGTTTAATTTGGGAATAGAATGTATGTTTAGCAGATTATTAACATTACCTTTTCGCTTGGCCTTTGGGCTATTGAAAAAGAGTCTTGGAAAGTTGGGAGCTCTAAGTATTGAGCCTTTGTATGCTTTTGGAAATGAACATACTCTCTTTTTTAAAGGGCGGGTCGTTGAGTCTTACAAGCAAAGCAAACCATCGGAGAATAAAACCTACCTGCAAAATATTCTTGCAGCTTTCAGGCGATATGCCGGCAGCAGCGTTCCGAACATTAGGGTAGAGGTTTTTTTCCATGAAGAGAAAAAGGTCCTTACCAGTGATCCGGAAGGGATAATATCCTGTGTCTTCGAAAAAGAAAGTCCCATTTATTCACAAGATGAGAAAATGGGGTTACGTTTAATTCCAGAACAAGGCATTGATCCATTGCAAGACCTGGTATTCGCAAAGACAGTGCGGTTTCGTTCTGACATGCCCAGAGGAATCATCTCTGACATTGATGATACCGTGCTGATTTCTCATGCCACCCGTGTGGGTAAAAAACTTTGGCTTTCCATATCAAAAAATGCCTATACGCGCCGGCCATTCCCAGGTGTAAGTGATTTTTACCAAGCCTTGAGTGCTGGTGGTAAAAACCCGATATTTTATGTGTCCTCCAGCGATTGGAACCTTTTTGATATGATTCAGGACTTTCTGCGATACAGAGGAATTCCCCCTGGCCCTATTTTGCTGAAAGATTTGCATGTTGACCTGCATAATATATGGAAATCCGGCAGAGGGCAGCACAATCATAAGTTTGAAAAAATTGAGATGCTGTTGGGACTTTTTCCCGGCATGAAATTTATTCTTATTGGAGACAGCGGGCAACATGACCCCGAAATTTATGCTAAAGTGATCAGGGATTTTCCTGGAAGAATAGAGGCAGTATACATAAGAGAAATAAAACTTGCTTCACGCCAGCGCAGGATCCTGCTTAAGACCGGTATTGAGGATCCCGGCGCTCCTGATATGACTTTTGTGAAGGACACCCAGCAGGCCATGGCTCATGCCAGAAATCACGGATTGATATCTTAAACGCAACCTAACCTCATGAAAACACTCTTTGTATTTAATCCCGCCTCAGGAAAGGGTGTAGATAAGGAGCAGGTTTTGGAGACCCTTAAGTCCAGGCTGGATGATATGGAGTTTAAGATCATGGAAACAAATGAAAAATTTAATTCCAATCGCATTTTGGAGGCGCTGAAGGGGAATGAATACGAAAGACTGCTTATTGGAGGAGGGGATGGAACCATAAACATGATTTCTCAGGCCGTTTTAAATGCTGGGATTAAAATCAACATTGGAATTATTCCTTTGGGTTCTGCCAATGGATTAGCAAAGTGCCTTGGAATAGAGGATATCCCGATGGCCATTCAGGCTATTGAAGATAACAGCGTCAATAAGGTCGATGCGCTTTCCGTGAATGGAAACATTTGTTTGCATCTTAGCGATTTTGGATTTAATGCCGGGTTGATTAAAAAATTTGAAAAGGAAGATGAAAGGGGAATGATCAGCTACTTTAAGAGTTCTCTCAAACAATTTTTAGAAATGAAACCCTATCGCTTCACCCTAAAAATGAAAAAGGAAGAATTCTCTGTCCAGGCTCACATGCTTGTCATTGCAAATGGCGACAGATATGGCACCGGGGCGGTTATCAACCCCAAAGGCAGGATCGATGACGGGAAATTTGAAGTGATCTCAATAAATATCAGGGGCCTTGACGAGATTTTATCCCTTTCCCTGGCTCTTTTCAACGGCCAAATTGATAAGCTCGATCATGTCAGGATTTGGTCGTGCACTGAAGCTGAAATTCAAAACCATGACGATGCAGAATTTCAAATTGATGGGGAGTTGCAAAAGACCACAAAAATAGCAACGGTCAACAAAGAAACTGATCAGCTTAGTTTCTATGGGTTTTTGTAAAAACCTCACAGACCTTAAGGTTTTCCGTTTTATTCTCTTTTAAGAAAGTATCTGTTTTTTTTCTTTCAATTTACCGCGTATCTTTCAGGTACTTAAACAATTCATTATCGGTAGTCAGGATAATGCTGGTTTGCTTATCCAATGATTTCTCGAGGGATTCCATGGCCCGAATGAAACTATAGAGGTCTCTCGACATGGAAGAACGGTTATAGGCTGAGGCATAAACTTCTGTAGCCTTTGCATCGGCCCGTCCCCTTATCATTTCGGCCTCTTTGATAGCCTCCGATTGTATTTGGGCCAGGTCGCGTTCCTTGTCGCCTTCAATCTTACGCGCCTCCCCCTGACCTTCTGAGCGAAACTGATCAGCGATTCGGTTGCGCTCACTGATCATACGGTCGTAAACGCGCTCCCTAACCTCGGCCACATAATTCATTCGCTTAAAGCGAAAGTCTAAAATTAAAATCCCCAGGTCGGCCGTCCTTTCATTGGCACGCTTCAGAACCATGGCTTCAATTTCTTCCCGGCCAACGGTGATGTCTTCCAAAATTTCCAGTTCCTGCAGGTAATCCTCATAGACTTCCGGGGTGCGGTTGGTTGAACGCACCAGGTCAAGGAGCTCATGGCTGGCAATAGCATTACGGGTCTCTCCATCAAGAATATCATCGAGGCGCGATTGTCCGCTGCGTTCATCGCGCAGGCGAATAAAAAACTGAAGCGGATCGGTGATTTGCCAGCGCGCGTAAGTGTCAACATGGATGAACTTTTTATCCTGCGTGGGGACCTGATTAGGATCACCATCCCATTTCAGGTATCTTTTATCGAAGTATTGGACTTTTTGAATAAAAGGGACTTTATAATTTAGTCCGGGCTCCGTGCGGGCACCGCCAACTGGCTTGCCGAACTGGGTGACTATGGCCTGTTGCGTTTCATCGAGAATGAACATGGTGCTCAGGCTAAGAATCAGTATCAACACAAGGGAGGCAAGGAGTATGATATGTTTGGCTTTCATGTCTTTCACTTTTTGGGGTTAATTGCTTTGCCTGATCTGGTCAATATTTAGCAGGGGCAATACGTTATTGCCTTTTTCATCGACAATGATCTTGTTTCCGAGTTTGGGAAGTATACGTTCCATGGTTTCATAATAGATGCGCTTCTTCGTTACATCCGGTGCTTTTATGTATTCATTGTAGAGTGAGTTAAAACGATCGGCCTCCCCGATGGCCCCGTTGACACGGTTCAGGGCATATGCTTCTGCCAACTGAATGGTCTCCTGTGCTTCACCCCTGGCTCGTGGTATAACCCGGTTGTATTCCGACTCAGCCTGATTAATCAGTGTTTCACGTTCCTGCTGTGCTTCGTTCACGGCGTTAAAAGAGGGTTTTACTGGATCGGGTGGATTGACATCCTGGAGGACAACCTGGTCAATCCTGATGCCGTTTTCATATTCATTGCACATACGCTGAAGCAGAACTTCTACACTTGAAGCGACTTCCTGACGGCCAACCGTAAGCACTTCATTCACGGTACGATCACCCACAATTTTGCGCATCGCTGCCTCAGACATGTCGTGCAGGGCATCTTCGGCTTCGCGAACACGGAAAAGATAATTGTATGAGTCCACAATGCGATACTGTATCACCCATTCCACATCAGCCAGATTGAGGTCACCGGTTAGCATTAACGACTCATCTCGATAATTGTCCTTAGCATATTGAGAACGAACTCCGGCTTCTATTGTCCGGAAGCCAAACTCCTGCTTAAGCTGTCTTTGGACGGGTATCTTAAACATCTTTTCCAGTCCATAAGGCACAATAAAGTTCAGGCCTGGCTGTACCGTCCGGTTATACTTGCCAAGAAATAATACAAGGCCTTCCTGCTCGGGTCCAACTGTTTTAATAGATGTAAGCAAGGCAATCAAGACCAACAGGCCTATTAGTAACTTCCTAAGATTTTTTTTGATCATTTCCACCATCCTGCGGAACTGGAGTTCTTGTTCGTTCATTTTTTATTGATTTTATGTGTGAAGCTGGGTATTTTCAGAGAGATCTTTCAAACCTTTGAAAGTATAAATGTACTATTGTGACAGTTGAAAACCTAATTTTTCGTTTCCTGTCTAAGGTGTTTTGAAATGAGGAAGAATTCTTCTTTCTGTTATTATTTTTGAAATTAGTGGAATTCTTTCTGCTTGAGAGATGCTCCTAAAGTTCTCTGTAACAGGATGGCGATTGCCCGGTAGTTTTTAAAAGAAGTGGCTGAAATGTTATGGTTCTGAAAAACCAAGCTTATTGGCTATTCCCTTTATGCTTTCGCTCGAAAACTTCAGATCACGGCAGGCCTTGATCAAAAGTTTTTCCTGAATGATTGATTTGGCAGAGGTTCCCATAACCCGCTTCATGACCTGGTTAAGGTATTTTGGGGAGAGGTGCATCATTTCAGCATACCTGCTTACTTGGTGCGTTTCAGGAAAATGGCCTGCAACCACTTGCTTATACCGGGCCAAAATGTTCACCTCGTGGCGGTTTTTTGTTTTATTCACCTTGACATTGCATTTGCTTTCGCAATAGATCAGCAAGGTATTAAGCAGCGAATCAGCGGCCTTTTCAGGGTTGGGGATCTGTGATCCGTTAAGTTCTGCAATCCTTTCCACCAGGGTATTCACCCGCTCACCTATCCTGGTGCTAAGCACCATCACGGGGACATCTCCGCTTCCGTTGTAAATGCATAAGTGCATGATTTTCAGATTTTAAAGGGTTTTTTAAGGAAAAAGTCCTGGTGAAAACTTACAATCCATCCCTGGGGCGGTGGATGGCAAAAGAATCTGATATCCACCTGGCAGCCGAGTGAAAGAAAGGCAATGGTGTTGGGGTAAACTGGACAAGTGGTATATTCAAGCTGAAAACCGGAAACCCCTCCCGCCATACAGAGTATCTGGTAGTTTTCCGGATCACAAAACCTGCGGTTTTTTCGATCAAGCCTTCTTACACGAATGCCTTGTTCGTTTATTTTTTTCCCGATCATAACTGGAATTTGCGGAAAAATTTTCAATAATAATAATAGCCTGTCAGACTTATTCTCCTTTTTGCTCCCGGGTGCTTTCAAACATTTCGTGGAATTCATATGTGAAGGAATCCTTGCGGAAAAATCGCTTCTTTGTGAAATTGGCTTTTATTTTTTATTGAAATTGCCTAATCTTACACTCCCGAATTGGCCCAACAACCTTCAACCTTTTTAACCCATGAAGAAATTAACTTTGTTTGCTTTGTTTTTCAATCTCTTTGCAACAGCTTTGCTGGCACAGGGTTTTGAACTCTATGAACCAATTTCAACTTACCAGGCCGACCTCAGGGTTCTCGAGCGTAAATATGCCCTGCGCGAGAGCCAGGAATACTACGACCGTATCAATCAGCATTACAATGAATGGCTGTCGACCATTGAAAAAATAGACTTTGATCAGCTCTCCTACGATGGGAAACTGGATTACATCCTGTTCAGAAATCACATCCTGAAAAGCCGGTTTCTGCATCAGCTGGCAGAGGAAGAGTTTCAAAGGGTGGAATTTGTGACAAACTTTGCTCGTGACCTCTACCAGTTCGTCAGAAACCGCCGGAGGGGGGGGCCGGTCAATGGCAAGGATGAAGCTGCCTTGTTTCATCAGTCTAACCTGGCATTCCAGGAAGCCAATGAGAACCTTGAAGCGGTCAGGCCTTTTGCCAACTGGATGGAGGCTGACAAGGCAGGTGATGTGATAAAGAGCCTGCGCGAAAATGTCAACGAAGCCTGGCAGTTTTATTATGGCTACCATCCGGCGTTTAGCTGGTGGACAGAAACGACTTACCGCGACCTGGAGGAAGCCATGATAGCCTATGAGAAAAGCATTCGCGATCATTATGCAGGTGATGCTGGGAAAGACGACGGCAGCGGGATCGTGGACAAGCCTATTGG
>JAZBOS010000130.1 GCA_036351255.1 Bacteroides sp. | reverse complement strand
AGGACAGCGTGCGGCAGTTCCGGTTCCTCGTCGGCCACTTTACCTATATCGTGCAGCAGGCCGGCTCTTTTGGCAATCTTGGAATTCAGCCCAAGCTCTGCAGCCATGATCGAACATAGATTGGCTACTTCCTTTGAATGCTGAAGCAGGTTCTGACCGTATGAGGAGCGGTATTTCATTTTACCTACAAGCCTCATCAATTCCGGATGCAGCCCGTGTATACCCAGGTCAATGGTGGTTCTCCGGCCGGTTTCGCTTATTTCCTCTTCTATCTGCTTTTGAACTTTCTTCACCACTTCCTCTATTCTGGCCGGATGGATACGGCCGTCGGTAACAAGCTGATGAAGGGCCAGTCTGGCTATCTCCCTCCTCACAGGGTCGAAAGCTGAGAGAATGATTGCTTCCGGGGTATCATCGACAATGATCTCAACCCCGGTTGCTGCTTCAAGTGCCCTGATATTTCTTCCTTCCCTGCCAATAATCCTGCCCTTAATGTCGTCATTCTCAATATTAAATACCGTAACGGAGTTTTCTATTGCCTCTTCAGTGGCCACCCTCTGTATGGTATTTATCACGACCTTCTTTGCATCCCTGACGGCGTTCATTTTGGCTTCGTCCATAACCTCTGAGATATAGGACATAGCTTCTGCCTTGGCTTCGGACCTCAGTGATTCGATCAGGCTTTCCTTTGCTTCTGCGGCCGAAAGGCCGGAAATTGACTCCAGCTTTTCAACTGCCTGGAACTGCACTTTCTCAAGTTCTTCCATTCTTTTGTTAACAAGTTCCATCTGGCTGTCGAGGTTTTTCCTTATCACCTCATTCTCCTTCATCTTCCTCTGGTTCTCCTCAATCCTCTGCGAAAGGTTTGCTTCCCTCTGCTTCATCTTGTTCTCAGCCATAAGGATCTTGCTGTTCTTCTCATTAATAATTTTTTCATGTTCAGTTTTAAGCTGCAAAAACTTCTCCTTGGCCTGGAGTATCTTATCCTTTTTGATCATTTCAGCATCAGCCTCCGCCTCCTTCAGGATATTCCTGGCCTTGTTTTGCACGCTGTACTTTCCAAGGAAAAAGGCTAATACCCCTCCCGCAAGGAAAGCAGCAGATACCATTATTATAACAGTTGTTGTCTCCATATAAAATCTGTTTTGTTTATATATATTGATTTGGGCATCAGCCCATTTGTACAAAAAAAACCCGCATTAGATCCTTTGAGAGAAAACCCCAGTATGACAGGGATGGAGCCGCCAATCACGTCGAACGTCCACCGGCTTCCAAGGAAGCTCCCCCGGCCGTAGCCGGGATATAGAGGCCTGTTCTAGGCAATTATGAGCATAACTCCAATTGCAAAAGTGTTGAGTTTTACAAATCCAAAGGATTAATACGGGCAGTATTATTTATGCAAAGAACGCGTTTACTCATTTTGAACAAAATCATCCAGTTCTGCAGTCAGATCCATGATGGCTGACATTATCGGCTGATTTTCTAACTTCTCTTTCAAATCTAACTCTTTTAGCACAAATTGCAAAGATGTCATGGCTAAAAAATCCTGAACATCTTTATCACGGTATTTTTGTTTATACTGTGCTACTTTTTCGTTTATTAATCTTGCTGCTTTCCTAAACCTCTCCTCATCCTTCCTCTCGATCACAAGCGGATAGTATCTTCCTACAATTTGTAACTTGATATGAAACTTACCATCCATCCTTCCCGCTTTATCTGTTCAAAAGAGCAATACAATTGTCTATTTCCCGCACTATCCTGTTCAATTCTGCCCTGGCCTCATCCTTGTCTTCAACCGGTGCCAGGACATTAGTGGCAATTTTTGCCGAATTATATTGCTGCTCTAATTTATCAATCTTAATATTTTGTTCTTCAATCTGATGGCGAAGATCCTCATTCTCATGACTCAACAGGTTATATTGCTCTTTAAGTTCCGAATACCTGCCCATGAGCCCGTGCACCCGGTCGATTAACTCCTGAACAATTATTTCCTGTTCCTCGTCCATCTAACACTATTTATGACAAAAATAGCATACAGCACAATGATAACAAAATAAAAAAGAACTTTACTAATTTTGGCAACCATGCTAATAACAAACTTCAGGATATTATTGTTGTGTGCTGCCCTTCTTACAGGAGCAGCAGTTGGGGAAACAGCGGCACAGACAGGCCCTCCGGCCGCAGTTTTCAGGGCACCGATTGACATTAAACTTTTTCTTTCAGGCAATTTTGGCGAGGTGAGAAGCAACCATTTTCACTCTGGCATCGACCTGAAAACCGAAGGGCAGCCCGGATTGCCGGTCCATGCATGCTACGATGGTTATGTTTCCAGGATCAAAGTTGAACCAGGGGGATACGGAAACGCCGTCTATTTAAAACATCCCAACGGGT
>JAZBOS010000129.1 GCA_036351255.1 Bacteroides sp. | reverse complement strand
GATGGCTTGTTCCAGGTGAAGCTGAGCGAGATCACCCCCTTTAGCCAAACCCATTTCAGCGGTGCGGACCGCTGGATCGGCATCCAGGTGGGCGCAGGGGCCGAAATGAGTCCCCGCACCAAGATCTCCAGCGTGGGCTATGCGATGCAGGCCCTGGAGACTGACCCGACCTGGGAAGGCGATTTGGGCCCTATTGGCTCCATCGGCAGAACTGGCTTCGTTGGAATAGGAACATTAAGCCCTCAAGCCCCGCTGGAAGTGGCTTCCACCGGTATTCCGCATATTCGTTTAACGAATGTTTCAGCAGGAGGAGATTATGTCCAAAAAATCACCTTCTGGAAAAATGAAACGGAAAAATTTGCCATAGGATATGATCTCTGGGGTGAAGGAGATGATTTATTTACCCTGTACGACACCAATCTGCATGGACCCGTGTTCAATATTAAAAATGGACGTGTAGGGATCAATACAACAAACCCCACCGCCCTGCTCCACACAGAAGGCACAGGCACGGGGGAAGGCAATGTGGTTTTTGTTGGTGAATATAAGTCCACATCCCCCGGGGCACCCCCGGTATCCGGGGCTGGTACACGGATGATGTGGTATTCCGATAAAGCGGCTTTCAGGGCTGGACGGGTTAGCTTAAACCAGTGGGACCAAGGGAATGTAGGAAATTATTCTTTTGCAACGGGATTTGAAACAACTGCTTCAGGAAACCTTTCCACAGCAATGGGATATTTTTCCACAGCTTCGGGTTATTACTCAATCGCAATGGGAAGAAGTTCCCTTGCTTCAGGAGTAAATTCTACTGCAATAGGCGATGGTGCAACTGCTTCAAGCCTCACCTCTGTTGCTGTAGGAAGTTATAATATCGGTGGAGGAAATCCTTCCACCTGGGTTGCAACCGACCCCATTTTTGAAATAGGTATCGGAACATCAGGTTCAGACAAAAGAAATGCCCTGACGGTACTTAAAAACGGCAACGTGGGCATTGGCACCATCGACCCGGTCTATCGCCTTGAAGTAAAATCGCATACCAATGGAAGTTACGGAATTGCAGGGTTTTATGATTCGGATGACAGACCAAAAGTAATAATCCGGCAATCGGGTGAAGCAGGTTTCTCCTATGGGGCAATTCACGTATATGACGCTACTACCCCGGAAACAACGGTTTTAATTTCAGGATATGGAAACAACTATTTTAATAATGCAGGAAATTTCGGTATTGGAGCAACAAATCCTGGATATAAGCTAACGGTTTATGGAACTGCCTATTGCAGTGCTGGGGCCTGGACCGGATCGGATATCCGCTGGAAAAAAGACATCAGCCCGATGAACCAGGTGTTGCCACTGGTGATGGAATTGAAGGCCGTAAATTATTTCTTGAGAACCGAGGAATTCCCCGAAATGGGCTTCTCCACCGACCCCCAGATCGGCCTGATCGCCCAGGAGGTGGAGAAGATCTTCCCCCAACTGGTATCGACTGACCCCAATGGCTTTAAATCCATTGCCTACGATAAACTCAGCGTCCTTCTGCTGGAAGCCCTTAAAGAGCAGCAGGCAGAAATCGGAGAGCTTAACTCCCGATTTGAGCGACTGGAAAGGACGCTGGAAAACCTTGTTGAGAAGTGAGAGATGAGTAATGAGAAAGAAGATGAAAACCCTGATTTGTGAACATTTGTGGAACTTAACATTTGTGCCATTTGTGGAGAGAAATCCTGTCCACAAATTCACACAAATGAAAAACACAAAATGACACAAAGAATCTCCCCAATGACTAATAATCATTGACCTGACAACATTGACAACATTGACAACAATTTTCAAAGAACCTCCCCCCAACCCCCTCCAAAGGGGGAGTCCGGGCAGTAACCTTGAACCTTGAACCTTAAACATTGAACCTCAAACCCCTAACCCCGAACCTTAAACCTTGAACCAATGAAGACTCCGATCCTTTTCGCCTTTGCCTTGATGCTAAGCATCGGTCTTTCTGCCCAGTCGTACACCCTGCGGCAGTACACCTTTTCGACGGGTTCCAATCCTGCCGCTGCCCCCGCCTCGGCCAGCTACACCCTGCAGGGCAGCGTGGTGGGCGGCCTTTCAGGACAGGAAGCCATCAGCACCAGCTATCGGCTTTTGCCCGGCTATTACCTGGGAACCCTTACTGTTCCCTTTCCTCCCGGACTGCTGAGCCTGAAGGTTTTCCTTGAAGGGCCTGCAAGCCCCACCACCCCAGTTATGAACACCAACCTCAACACCAGCGGCTACCTGCCCCTGAGCCAGCCCTACAACCAGGCGCCCTGGAATTATGCAGGCACCGAAGCCTTTTCCACTCCCCCGGCAGGAGTCGTCGACTGGGTACTGGTTGAACTGCGCGACGCCCCCGCACCTGCTCAAGCCACTGCTGCCACCATAGTGGAGGGCTGGCCCAAAGCACTCCTGCTGAAAAGCGACGGCAGCATCACCGAAACCGATGGCGTGACCCTGCCTTCGCTGCACGGGCTGACGGTCGAGAACGAACTCTACGTGGTGGTGCGTCACCGCAACCACCTGGGGGTGCTCTCTGCCGGAGCACTGATTTATGCCGATGGAAGCTACTCCTACGACTTCACCCAGGCACTCAAAATGGCCTTTGCACGAGAGGACAAGGCAGCATACCTCAACGGCCATAAGCTCCTGCCCAACGGCCTCTACGGGATGTTTGGCGGCGATGGCGACGGCAATGGCCAGATCCAGACCCAGGACAAGAACAACATCTGGAACCCCCAGTCGGGCCTCAGCGGCTACCGGGCAGGCGACTTCGACCTCAACGGACAGGTTCAGACCCAGGATAAGAACAACATCTGGAATCCGAATAGCGGGATTGGAAGCTCGGTTCCGCAGTAAGGAGAAGGGAGTGGTGAGAAGTGAGTGGTGAGTCAATAGAAAACCGAAGAAAGCTGTATTTGTGAACATTTGTGGAGAAAAATCCTTTCCACAAATTCACACAAATGACGAACACAAACTGACACAAAAATCTCCCCAATGACTAATGACCATTGACCTGACAACAATGACAAAAATGACAAAAATTTTCCGGGAACCTCCCCCCCAACCCCCTCCAAAGTGGGAGTAGGACCTTGAACCTTAAACCTTGAACCAATGAAAACCCCCATCCTTTTCGCCCTTGCTCTAATGCTGAGCAGCAGCCTGCTGGCCCAGGAATTGGCCACAAGCGAAGAAACCCCCGACAAGGCCACGGCAGTGCCCGCGACCATCGATTTCCAGGGACGGCTGTACGACAGTGGCGGCAGCCCGGTGAACGCCACCCTGAGCATAAAATTCTCCCTGTATGACATAGGTTCAGGAGGCACGGCCCTGTGGACGGAGACAAAGTCGGTGCAGGTGACTGACGGGCTGTTCCAGGTAAAGCTGGGCGAGGTCACGCCCTTTTCCCAAACCCATTTCAGCGGGGCTGACCGGTGGCTGGGCATAAAGGTGGGTACAGAAGCCGAAATGAGTCCTCGGACGAAAATCTCCAGCGTGGGTTATGCGATGCAGGCCCTGGAGACCGACCCCACCTGGCAAGGCAATGCCGCTGCCACCGGACCCGTGGGACGAATGGGAAGAGTCGGGATTGGGGTTGATGTCCCTGAATTCGACCTGCATGTGGTTGGAGCACCTTCCCCGGATAACTATGGCGTAGTAACTGTTGAAGGGATTAAAGAATCCGGTTATACCGGAGCTGAATTTCGTGCAAGAATCAATGGAAATTTTGCCGCTTCCTTTGGCAGCGACAGCAACGAAGACTACCTCTTCGGCTTTAGGAATGACAAGCCATTAAAAATTTATACCAGCCAAACCGAGCGAATGAGGATTTCGCCGGAAGGTAATGTGGGTATTGGCACTATTGAACCTCTATCCCGGCTCCACGTGAAAGGGGCCGTGGATAATCCTGCGAACTTCGGGGTCATCCTGGTGGAAGGCTACCTGGAGGGAGGATATACGGGCGCTGAACTGGGCACCAGGGTCAACGGGGTGCTGGGCGTCTCCTTTGGCAGCGACACCTATGAAGACTATATCTACGGCTGGAGATCCGATAAGCCCCTCAAGCTCTATACCAACCAGCTGGAGCGCCTCCGGATAACGCCAACAGGCTACGTGGGGATTGGAACCACAAACCCGGGCGCAATGCTGGAAGTGGCAGGCCAGATCAGAATTACCGGGGGAGGACCCGGCCTGGGGAAGGTACTCACTTCGGATGCCGGGGGGCTTGCCTCCTGGCAGGAAATCCCGCCCAGTGGGCTGAACCTGCCTTTTGAAGGCAGTGCCCTCACCACAGAAATTGGATCGGCCGCTTTCAAGGTATCCAATCCGGGCACCAACCAGGTGGTGGCCATCACCGGCCACGCTACCGCTACAGACAATGTTGCCATGGGCATCTATGGACGGTCGGATGCTTACGATGGAAGGGGAATCTATGGCGTTGCAACCCACCAAACAGGTTTTACTTATGGGGTGGTGGGTTCGGCACAATCTTCAAACAGGGCCTATGGCGTTTATGGGACTGCCTCTTCAGCTTCCGGGATCACTTATGGGGTGTATGGGGGTTCAGCATCTTCAGAGGGGACAGGGGTTTATGGCACTGCAACTTCAGCAACAGGAAACACCTTTGGCGTATTTGGATATTCATCTTCAAACTATGGTACAGGGATTTATGGCTATTCGGTGAGCCCATCAGGACCCACTTACGGGGTCTACGGAAAAACAGAATCTTCCGGGGGCCATGCCGTCATGGGGTATGCAACCTCAAGTTCAGGGACGACTTATGGGGTTGCTTCCTTTGTTAATTCTCCCAGTGGATATTCGGGTTATTTTAATGGCGGCCGGTTTTTTGTGGACGGAAATGTCGGGATCAATGC
The DNA here is from genome assembly GCA_036351255.1 of Bacteroides sp. NCBI lineage: Bacteria > Pseudomonadati > Bacteroidota > Bacteroidia > Bacteroidales > Bacteroidaceae > Bacteroides > Bacteroides sp. The sequence goes on along the minus strand of JAZBOS010000129.1, from coordinate 19,103 downwards.
ATACAATCCCACAGTTAACCTGGATATAGCTGAAAGTGGAATCCCTCAAATCAGGTTGTCAAAAACGGCCGGTACGGCGCATACCCAAAAAATCACCTTCTGGAAAGGCTCTACCGAGAAATTTGCCATTGGCTTTGATCTTTGGGGCGATGGGTCCAATTTATTCACCCTTTACGATACCCCTAACAGCTCGCCCGTTTTGAACATCATCAACACCAGGGTTGGCATTGGCACCACCAGCCCAACCCAAAAGCTGGATGTAAACGGAACCGTTCGTATCAGAGGCACGACAAGCGGTACCGTATTTACCGGGGTGTATGCCGATTCCAATGGCAACCTGATTTTGAGTACTTCTGACGCCCGCCTGAAAGAAAACATCCTTCCGCTTCAAAATAGCCTGGAAAAAGTTATGGAATTGCAGGGGGTTTCCTTTTCCTGGAAAGAAGCACCGGGAATGGGGAGGCACTTTGGATTTATTGCACAAGAATTTGAGCAGGTTATCCCCGAGCTCGTTATTACGAATCAAAACGATGGCTACAAGGGGATAAACTATGAAGAAATTACCGCCCTGCTTGTTGAATCCACCAAGGAACAACAGGAAATAATAAAAAGCCTGAAGGCTGAAAATGAACAACTCAATGCTCGCCTGGAAAGGCTGGAAAGAGCGCTGGAAGGCCTTGTTGAGAAGTGAGAGCATGTGATGATGTGATGATATGGTAATTTGATAATGAGAGGATTAGCAGATTTGAGGATTAGCAGATTTTGCCAAAAGCCAACAGCCAATGGCCAAAAGCCACTATTGGCATGGAGCAAGACCCGAAACCTGAAACCTGAAACCTTTTGATTTACGATTAACCCAGCCTGCCGGCAGGCAGGAATGACAACCCCTAAAATCTAACCCTATGAAAACCCTTATCATCCTCGCCCTTGCTCTGATGCTGAGCATCGGCGGCCTGGCCCAGGAAGTGGCCACCAGTGCAGAAACCACCGACAAGGCCACTGCAGTGCCCGCGACCATCGATTTCCAGGGGCGGCTGCACGACCATGGCGGCAGCCCGGTGAACGCCACCCTGAGCATCAAATTCTCCCTGTATGATGTGGGTTCGGGGGGCACGGCCCTGTGGACGGAGACGAAATCGGTGCAGGTCACCGATGGCCTGTTCCAGGTGAAGCTGGGTGATGTCACGCCCTTTAATGCCAGCCATTTCAGCGGATCGGACCGATGGCTGGGCATCCAAGTGGGTGCCGAAGCCGAGATGAGCCCCCGAATGAAGATCTCGAGCGTGGGCTATGCGATACAGGCCGCCGAAGGAGGTTTAACCTTGCCTTACGCAGGAGAAGGTTCGGCTGCCAACGCCATTTTTAAAATAGTCAACAACGACACCTCTGGAAGTGGAATCTATGGGATCAGTAGATCGACCTCCCCAACCTTATCTTTGTATGGTGTCAGGGGAGATGTATATTCCAATCTTGGCTCCGGCCTTGTTGGAGCCGCATTCTCGAATGAAGGAACAGCCTCAGGCGTCACGGGACAGTCGCAGGCCATCAATGGTTCAGGGGTGTACGGCAGGAATATTACAAATTCTCTTACAGGAACTTCATTTGGGGTTTATGGGGTTGCTGAAGGTCCCACAGGAACGGGGGTCAGCGGCATTGCGGGTTATGCAAGCGGCAATACCAGGGGCATCAGGGGATTGGTTGCTTCTCCCGACGGATATTCCGGGTATTTTGAAGGGGGAAGGTTTTATGTGAGTGGGAATACCGGGATTGGAACTCTCAACCCTGCATATAAACTGGATGTCATTGGATCATTCAGGGCCACGGGATTGACCCTTCAGGATGGGAGCCAGGGGGCTGGTAAGGTCCTGACCTCCGATGCTTCAGGACTGGCTTCCTGGCAAACACCCCAAGGCTTTACATTGCCTTTCGAAGGCTCTTGCTCTAACTCTGATTATGCCTTAAGTATAAATTATTCAGGAGGAGCCGATGGGTCTGGAACCGGTATTTATCTTTATTCTCCTGGCTACACTGGAAATGTTACGGGGATTAATTCCAGTGTTATGTCCAATGCTGGAGTTTCAATTTCAGGTTATAGTTTTTCCTCTACTGGCCAAACAACTGGAATTTTTGGTGGTTCTAACTCTGATGAAGGCATAGGCATCCACGGAAAGGCAAGTTCAGGCACCGGGGCAAGCATTGGTATCCTGGGCGAAGCCCAGTCTTCTGGAGGAATAGCTATTCTTGGAAGGACCTTATCCACTTCAGGAAACCCAATCGCAATCAAAGGACACGCTCAAAATGGTGTTGGATACTCTGGTTATTTTTTGGGAGGGCGTTTTTATGTGAGCGGGAATACCGGCATTGGAACAGAAAATCCCTCTGCTAAGCTGGAAGTGAATGGACAGGTGAAAATTACCGGAGGCAGCCCTGCTGAGGGCAAGGTGCTGACTTCCGATGCCAATGGACTGGCCTCCTGGCAGCCCCTGGGCAATCTTTTACCCATCATTGATACATTGGCTATTTATAAGGGCGCATTGATTGAAGCTACAAATAGCTCTGATGGCGGAATCCATTCCGATGTGGTTGGCCTAAAAGGCGTATCATCCTCTGAATTACAAGCCGGGGGCAGAGGCGTCTGGGGGGTCGTCTATGGAACAAGCGGTGCAGGCGTCCAGGGAAATGCTGCTGCTTCGACCGGTGAGGCTTCAGGGGTAAAAGGTTTTTCTGCATCAACTTCAGGAATCGGGGTTCTTGGCCATGCTTATGCAACCCTGGGATCAAACATCGGGGTAAAAGGACAATCTTCATCGACCAGCGGATTTGGCGTGTGGGGTGAAGCTACTGCGTTGAGTGGCTTTACTTGCGGGATTTATGGTACCGTTAACTCTCCCGACGGTTTCTCAGGCTATTTCAGTTCCGGGAAATTCTTTGTCAGGGATAATGCAGGATTCGGAACCTCTGTTCCCTCCCAAAGGGTTCATATCAAGGGAAGTGCTCCCGGAAATGCAGTATTGTTCATTGAGCCCAACCAATGGGCCGCTACTGGCGATTACGGGGAAATCAGGTTTGGGGATTCGAACCATTACATTAGGGGAGAACACACCAGGGGAATGACCTTTTTTGATGCAAACAGATTTACTTTTTCGGGAGGCAATGTGGGAATTGGGACCGACAATGCCAGGGCAAAACTGGAGGTTGCAGCCAATGCAGGCCCCAACCTGATCATCCACGATTCCAATGGCAGCAATGACCGGCCCGGCATCCAATTCACAAACAATAACATCCACTTTATTGGGGGCGATGATCTGTCGGAGGAGATTTTTGGAATCTATTCCCAGTATGGCAACACCAGAACTTATGCAGCCAGGCTGAATATCCATGGCCCTGCTACCGAAAACTGGGGGAAACTCCTGAGTCTTACACACGATGGCAGCCATGGCAGGATCAGCACCGATGCGGGATACCTGGTCCTGGAGCCTGCCGGGATGCGGGTGGGCATAGGCACCGATGCGCCAACCCAAAGCCTGGACGTCAACGGCACCCTCAGGGTCAGGGGCATGACCACCGGAACCTCGGCTGGCACGGTCTATCGCACGGCTGATGGGACCCTGATTACCGGTGCTTCCGACATCCGCTTGAAGGAAAACATTGAAACCCTCAGCGATGGGCTTGCCAAGATCCTGCAGCTTCGCGGAGTAAGTTTCTCCTGGAAAAATGACCCGGCACAGGCACGCAGCATCGGCTTTATCGCCCAGGAATTTGAGCAGGTCATCCCCGAACTGGTATTCACCAACCCCGTGGACGGATACAAGGGGATATACTATGCCGAGCTTTCAGCCGTGCTCGTGGAAGCCATGCAGACACAACAGGACAAAATTGACCTGCTGGAACAACAAAACCTGGAACTCAATGCCCGCCTCGAACGGCTGGAAAGAGCGATGGAAAGCTTGAGCGAGAGATGAGAGATGAGAGGTGAGAGAATGTGAGAATTAGCAAATGAGCAGATTTTGCCAAAAGCTTAAAGCCAAGGGCTAAAAGCCATTTGTGAACATTTGTGGAACTTAACATTTTGGCCATTTGTGGAGAAAAGACGGTCCACAAAAACACACAAATGAAAACACAAATTGACACAAAAATCTCCCCAATGACTAATGACCATTCACCTGCCACACGATTTCAGATTAACGATTTTTGATTTTTGATTTTCTAAAACCCTGAACCCCAAACTCCAAACCTGAAATCCGCTGGTTAGTGGACAAGCTCTGAAACCTTACAATCCGCTGGCCAGCGGAACAACAATGACAACAACGACAACCCTGCCTGCCGGCAGGCAGGAATGACAACAATAAAAACTTAAACTTATGAAAACCCTAATGATCATCGCCCTTGCCCTGGTATTGAGCAGCGGCGTGCTGGGCCAGGACAGGCCCAGGGAAAACCAGCGAGTCCAGCAGGATGTGACTCTTGAGAAACTCTCCATTGTGCCTGATGCCATCGATTTCCAGGGTCGATTGCAAGATGCCCTGGGAAGCCCTGTAAACGGCACCCTGAGCATTGCCTTTAAGTTTTTCAATGTGGAAGCAGGGGGAACCCCTGTATGGTCAGAGACCCAATCCGCAGTGGAAGTGATCGATGGATTATTCCAGGTGAGGCTGGGTTCAATGAACCCGATACACCCCGACCTTTTTATCGACGGCGAAACCCTCTGGCTTGCCATCCAGATTGACGGTGAAGCCGAGATGAGCCCGCGCATCCATTTTGCCAGCACAGGATACGCGATGAAGACTTTTGAGAGGGACCCCACCTGGATTGGGAATGCCAATCCGGAAGACCCCATCAGCCGCCTAGGGAACGTGGGTATTGGACTGTCTGATCCTCCTGCAAAACTCAGCGTGGGAGGGGTTGGAAGCAATCCGGCAATCCCCGGGTCCACTTCGGTTGGGTTACTAAGCCTTCGAAACCAGGCTTATGAAGCCATCGATATCGGCAAAATGGAAGTATCCCCATATACCGGATGGATCCAGGCCGGCTATAACCAAGTCGAAGCTGACCCCTTGTCCCTGAACCCCCTTGGAGGATATGTCGGCATTGGAACCAATACGCCTACCCAACTTCTGGATGTCAGCGGAACCTTTCGTTTGAGGGGGCATCTGTTCGACTACAACAACACTTCAGGCACCAGCGGACAGGTTTTGACGCGAGATGCCAGTGGGGTGCTCTGGCAAACCCCGGTCACCGGCCCTTGGCTGATATCGGGTTCTGATATTTTCTTCAGTGCAGGAAAGGTCGGAATTGGCACCATTCCGGGGGGAGACCAGCGCCAGTTCCAGGTGCATACTGAGAACTACCAGGCAATTGCCGGCATAAACAACAGTGACGTTTATGCCACCCTGTATGCCCAAAACGATGGAACCGGGCCTGCCGCTGATTTCAGAGACAGGATCCGAATCCTGGATGGCACACAGGGAGCAGGGAAAATCCTGACTTCCGACGCCAATGGTTTTTCCTCCTGGCAAACCCCGGCCTCAAGCCCCTGGCAGGTCAATGGCGACAACATCTTTTATAATTCTGGAAAAGTAGGCATTGGCGGTGATCCGGGAACCTCCTTCAGGCAATTACAGGTTTTCGGGGTATCCAATATCGGCATTTATACCTCAAACACTTCCAGCACTTATGCCACCTTGTTTGCGGAAAACCTGAGTTCAACCGGGGGAACAGCTGCCAGGTTCCAGGCCCCCAATGGCACGGCTGCAACTTTTGTCGGGCCCATCCATATCGCCGATGGGACACAGGGGACAGGGAAAGTCTTGACTTCCGATGTCAACGGCTATGCTTCCTGGCAGACCCCGACCCCTTCCCCCTGGCTTTCCAATGGAAGCAATATTTACTTTGATGCCGGCAATGTAGGCATTGGGGGCGCCAACAATACTTCCATTGCGCGCCTCCTTGTGAAAACCACCGGATCAGAAGTCCTCGGCCTGGAATCTTCAACCGCCAGTTTCTGGCTTGCCTTTTATAATTCCGGAGTCAGAAAAGGCATCCTTTGGGTTAGCGGTAATACCTTGAATTTAAGGAGCGATGAAGGCGATGTAGCTATAAAAACCAGTGGAAACAATACCCGGCTGACCATCGAAGATGACGGAGATATTTCCACCCCAATAACCGGTGCCGATAAAAACATCGTTCCCGTTGCCTTTGGGTATGTCAACCAGCTTGGACAATTGAATGAGGCAATATCCACAAGCAATGTCAGTTCTTCCAGAACAGGTTCAACTGGCACTTACAATTATATTGTTACCATTTCGGGTGTTGCTACAAGTTCTTTCATTGCCCTGGTAACCCCAGGAGGGACCTATAATTCTTATCCAAGAGTTACATACACGGGCAATACTTTTGTGGTTAACTTCATGAGCCACGCAGGAAATGAGGGACAGGCAAATAATTTCAGTTTCGTGGTTTTTGCACCCTAACCTTGGAAATGTTCACTTAATTTAAATAAGGCGCATTCATAATGTTTAAGATTTAATAAAAAAAAAGCCCGGCAGCAATCCCCTGCCGGGCTATTTCTTTTTTCGTATTTTTGCCGGGTCCAGTTTTTTCCCAATTTCCAATGAGATCTATGAAAAACCTCCTGCTTTCCTTTCTGATCGTAGCTCTGGGTCTTAACGCTTTGGCCAGCAATAACTGGCAGACCTGGTACGAAGCCCACGACAAGAACCAGACCCCCCGCTATGCCGAAACGGTTGAATACAGCAAGCGATTGGCAGAGGCTTCGCCCATGCTTCAATACACCACTTTTGGGCAGAGTCACCAGTTGCGAGACTTGCCTTTGCTGATCCTTGACAAGCATGGCAATTTCACCCCTGAAACGGTGAAAGCCAGCGGAAACCTGGTCTTGCTGGTCCAGGCTGCCATTCACCCGGGTGAGCCTTGCGGCAAGGATGCGGGACTGATGCTTTTGCGGGATATTGTGATCGATGGCAAATACCAGGAGCTCCTGGAAAACATCACCCTGTTGTTCATTCCAATTTTCAACGTGGATGGCAATGAACGTTTCGGTCCCTATAACCGCATCAACCAGAACGGTCCCGAAGAAATGGGCTGGCGCACCAACGCCCGCAACCTGAACCTCAACCGCGACTTCCTGAAAGCCGACACTCGGGAGATGCAGCATTTCCTGGAACTCTGGAACCAATGGCAGCCCGATTTTTACCTCGACACCCACGCCACCAACGGGGGCGATTACCAGTACCCGATGACCTATATCATTGAGATCTTTGGTGGGATGGAACAAGGCCTTACGGACTGGTGTGCGCAAGAATTCCTTCCCGAATGGGAGCAGCGCATGGAAGCCAGTGGCTATCCCACTTTCCCCTACGTGACCTACCGCAACTGGCACGACCCACGCAGCGGCCTGATGTCGCGCACCTCCCCTCCTGCCCTGTCGAATGGTTTCGCTGCCCAGCGAAACCGCCCCGGGCTGCTGCTTGAAACCCATATGCTGAAACCCTATCACATCAGGGTGGAAGCCACCTATTACAGCATCCTCCACACGATGGAAATGCTTCATCGTGACCACGATACTTTCCGCGAACTGGTTGCCAGGGCCGATGCTTTTACTGCTTCCCCGGAATTCAGGAAACAACCCTTTCACCTTAATTTTCGGACGGGCACTGACAGTGTGATGGTTGACTTCAAAGGCGTTGAGTATGAAAAGATCCCCAGCGATCTGAGCGGCGGAGAATGGTTCATTTATGAAAGCGATAAACCATTGACTTTTCAAATCCCCTGGTTTTACAAACAAGAACCCGCAGTAAGCGTGATTTTGCCCGAGGCTTACATCATACCTGTGCAATGGTATGATGTGATTGAAAGGCTTTCCTGGCAGGGCATTGAAATGCAGCGGATTGAGAAGGATACCGTAATGGAAGTTGAGTCCTACCGGTTCAGGGATGTCAGACTGGCCAATTCGGTCAACGAAGGGCGCCAAATGGCCAGGTTCACGGCTTTACCAGTAACCGAAACCCGCCATTTCCCTGCTGGATCGGTCATCGTCCCCATGAACCAGCCGGGCGCCCGAATGGTGGCCCACGCCCTCGAGCCAGATGCACCCTCCTCTTTTGCTGCCTGGGGTTTTTTCAATGCAATCTTTCAGCGCACCGAATATTTTGAAAGCTACGCCATGGAAGCCATTGCCCGCCAGATGCTTGATGAGGATCCCGGTCTAAGAGTCAGATTTGAAGAAATGAAAGCCAGTGATGCTGCCTTCGCAGCAAACCCGCGGGAAATCCTCAACTGGTTTTACGAGCAATCCCCTTACTACGACCCGGCTCATAATGTTTACCCTGTCGGCAGGATTATGAGATAATTGGCAAGCTTGTCAAAAGGAGGGTTTCAGTAATATTTTTATTATAACAATTTATTATTCAGGGGTATAGAACAAAAACTAGTTCCCTGACTCTCCTCTATTTGTACATGAAAATATATTTTTAAAATCTATCTCTTTATCTAAAAACATAAAACCTTCTCCGTACCATGCTCGTACCATGCTCGTGTGTGGTTCAAGTGGACACGACCAAAGTGAGACCTTGGACCATATTTTAGGGGGTTAATGTATATGGAAGGGATAAAAAATAAAAAGTCCGGGAAACAATCGTAAGGTTATTCAAGCGTTTAGGCTAAATCTTGAACATCAGACTTTGAACCTTAAACGTTTTTTTCAAAGACAACCTTCCCGTCGCCCAGATCGTAGAAGTCGCTGAAGCGGGCGGCCTCTTCATATCCTGCCGAAAGGTAAAAGCCGCGGGTGGGGTCGTATTTGGGCATGGTAGAGGTTTCGATATAGATCTTGCGCCCATTCATCTGTTTGACCAAAGCTTCTGTTTCTTTCAGCAGGCTTAGTCCTATGCCCTTTCCCCTGGAATCCTGATGAACAGCAATCCAATAGAGGTCAAAACTACCAATTGTGCATGGAATCGGCCCAAAACAGGCAAATCCCAGTGTTTGTCCATCCATTTCAGCAAACAGGAAATGATAACCACTGGCATCCCCTTTTTCCAATGCCTCCCCAGCCAATTCAACGGCTACTTCCACTTCATCCTTTCGGAAAAAGCCCGAGGAATCTATAATGGAACGAACGGTTTCCAGATCGCTTTCAACCACCTCCCGGCGAATAGTAAATTCATTGTTTTTGGTCATCATATTGCTTACTGTTTACTGCACCAATAATCTGCTCCACCAATTCCTTTTGTGAAAACCCTGCCCTGTTTGCCGCAGCAACAAAACCTGAATCAGCTGAAATACAGGGGTTGGCATTGATTTCGAGCACGAAGATATTCCCGGCCTCATCCACGCGGAAATCGACCCTTGCATATCCACTGAGGCCAAAGACCTCCCAGCAGCGATAGCAGATATTTTTCAGTTCTTCCAAGAGCGGGAGGTCTTCGGCTGGGAAATCAAAGCTTCGATTTGTATTGGCGTATTCAAAAGAGTCCTCGTGCCATTTGGCCTTATAGCCGACGATGCGTGGCTTGCCCTCGGGGTAAGTAAAGCGGATTTCGGCAGGGGGAAGTACCACCGGATTATGCCTGCCCCCCAGGATGGAAAGGTTGAATTCGCGCCCGTGAATGTATTGCTCGGCAAAGAAATGTTCAGGGTGCTTTTCCCTTTTCAAACGGTCCAGGATTTCCTGCCGGGAGGTGAACAACAGTTTCTCGTTTTCATCCAGTCCAAAGGAGGCGTGCTCCCAGTTTGATTTCACGATCCACTGGCCTGGTGCAACCTCCTTCAGCTTATTTAAAGCATCAAATGAATAATAGCCGGCTGTTGGAATTTCAGCCTGAAACATGATGTCTTTGGCAAGAATTTTGTTGGTGGTGATATAGGTGGCATCGGCCGAACAGCCGGTAAATGGCACGTTAAAATGTTCAAACAGGAAAGGTGCCATATGGACCAGACGTCCGTTTCCAAAGAGGGTCTCCACCAGGTTGACCACAAAAGGAGGGTTGAATAATTCCAGGTTTTCCTGAAGTTCAGTCAATGCATAGGGGAAAGGGATCACCATTGCCTGATAGCCCAATGTATTCAAGCCCGCCTTAAAAAATTCAACTTCATCCAATACATCAAGTTCATCGGGCGGGGCATTGTCTGGTAAGGGGCTGTGGAAAATCAGGACAGGGGGTTTAGGGAAGTCAATTTTATCCATTATTACAGCTCAGGTTTTCGGATGGTAAAGACCCTGACGATGTTAAATCCAAAATAAATGTCGCCTTTTAGCCAATCACCGGTGGTTTCGGTTATAAATGCCCGTTCGAACATGGGGCGGGCGTTGGTAAAGTGCAACTGAAATATATGCCCCCCGGTTTCAAGGTCAAATCCCAGGGAAAGCATGTTGTTGAAATCCTGAGCGGTTTTCTCGGTAATAAGGTAGTAATATTCGGCATTAAAGGTGATGCGATTGGTCAGGCGAACCCTTCCCCCGGCACCCATGGCAAAGATATCATTCGGATCGGCAATTTTCTCCACAAGGTTCTTATGGATCATTGTTGGGGTTAATTGCAACGAAAGGAAATTGGAAAATTTTCGGGCAATGAGAATCTGGTAAACATACGACAGGCGTGAAGTGAAATAATTTTCCCTGTCGGGATAACGCCACTCAAGGGAGTTTAAATAGATTCCCGAGAAAGCTGACAAGGAAATGGGCATGGTCTTAGCACCGCTGCTTTGCCGCAGGATCTTATACTTGGCAAAACCATCGAAGGTTTTTTCGAATGAGCTTCTGCCAACCGAAAGGGTAAGCCTTTCAGTCAGCCCATATTCCAGTCCAAGGCGAATGGTTGACTGATCGAGGCCGAAGAAGTTGTAAGCCCCTTCGTTCAGCCGCCCAAAGTGGTGACTGATCACAAACTTCAACTCCCCGTGCGGAGGATTTTCAATGGATTGTCCATTGACAATCCGGGTTGTTTTAAAGGTGGCGAAGGCATATTCGGTTACGGGTTCTTCCTCCCCGAATAGGTCCATCAAATCCTGCCCCTTTCCCTCGAAAACGAAGGAAAGGAGCAGTATTCCAATTATCAGCGAAAATCTGGGTCGCATGATCAGCTTTTTTTCAGTGCAACTTCAACGGTAATTTCAATGGTTTCCGAAATATTATTGGCCACAGCCGAAGGAATGCTGATGTTGTAATCAGCCAGCTTAATAATGAACACACTCTTGCCAATGACCTCATCGGCTTTCACTTCAATGGTGCCTGTTTCCAGAACCTCCCGGGTGACATCCTTAATAGTAAGACTGCCCTCAACCTTCACGTTATAAACGCCTGGTTCAGAGAAATTCACCTCACTGATGTTCACCACTTTACCCTGGAAAGACGCATTGGGATATTTATGCGATTCCACATAATTCTCATTGAAATGTTCCTGCATCAGGGCCTTTTCAAAATTAAAAGAGCGCATAAGCACCCGGAACACAAACTCACCGGTAGTTGGGTTCAGGGCACTGTTCACCTGGCGATTGACGGCTTCAATATTCTCGAGCGGAGCTTCCGAATAGAACCGGATATAACCGTTGCGGGTGATATAAGGCTGAGCCATAAGACTCGTACTCATTAACAATAACAGGAAGGCGATTAGCATTTGATTTTTTTTCATAAAGCATCAAAATTGGTTAAACAAAAAAAGAATTAATCCACGATGGAGCAGTTTTCCATGATCACATCGGTTCCGTTAAATCCGGTAACATATCCTTTGATGGTGAGTTGAGTTCCATCACCCACCTCACTGATGGTGGCGGCATGGTTTTCGAGCATGGTACAACGGACGCCTTCCGGTCCGAACATACCCTCGCCGAATGAAAACATTGCAATGGTCAGTTCACCTGCTGTTTCCGTTCCATAAAGGACACCATCAATTTGAACAACTTTACCGGTATAGGTCTGGTTTGCGGATTCTTCATCCTGCAAATAGTCCATATATAAAGTTTCACCAGAAATGCTCATTTCAGGTTTTGCTTTCTCATAATTTACATGGGGTTTGTTATACACAAAAAAGTAGACTGCAAGACCTGCAATCAGTCCTACCAAAAGAAGGCCTGAAAGTATTTTAAATAATTTGCTCATCATGCTAATTTTTTTAAGGGTTATTTTTCTATTGCGGGCTTCCTGCTTCAATCCAGGCTGCAATCTTCTGAAGATCGCAATCGGGGAGTTTATTTCCTCCCTTAGGCATGGGTGAAAAACCTGACAGATGGTTTATGGCTCCATTCAATTTCCCGTTATTCACGATGACCATAAGGTTGTTGTAAGTATCAGTCATCACATTGCCTGAAGGGTTAGAGGCGTTATGGCAACTATTGCAATGGGATTGCATTAAGCCTGCCACAAAACCCTGGTAGGTGACATTTTCTGTATCGCAAGGGGTATTGCCGGGATATAAGTACTCTTCGCTGTCGTAATAGCAGCCAGAAAAAAGCAGTAAAAAGAAAATTGCCGGAAGAATTCCCGGCAGGTTTCTGAACTTTGAAGACTTAATTATTTGGTATTCCATTGTCAATCCATTTTTGGATTTGGTCAATATGACACTGGCTAATCTGATTTCCTGAAGGGGGCATGGGTATATAACCCGAAAGATGCCTAATGGCTCCCATAAGCCTTCCTGAATTAGCTGCCGTTGCAACCGCATCATAATTATCCAGAAGTACTCCACCTGAGGGTGAAGCTCCACTATGGCAACCCACACAAGCATTGTTTTGCAAAATGGGAAAAACAGTTTGGGAAAACGTTACATTTTCCAGGTCGCATTCACCTTCATTGCAGGTCAGGTCTTGCGCTCCCTGCATAATCCAGGTAAAAAACATCTGAATTTGTTCAGATGTAAGGGGTGCGTTTGGCGGAGGAGGCATCCGTTTTTCCAGATCCGTTTCAATAAGGACCTCATACAAGTCACTTCCGCCGGGATTTCCAGGACGAACATCTGCAGTAGCAACAACAGAGGCGTAATCTGTAAGCCGAACACCATCCGCCTGTGTTGTGGCATCGTGACATCCGGAACGGGCACAGCTATTGGCTAGTATGGGGAGTAAATCGCGGCTAAAATAAATCGTGTCGGGATGGCATTCATTCAAAATTGGATCATCATCGTCATCATCAACCACAATAGGTTCATGCTTACAAGAATGAATGGAAACTATGACTGCGCCCAAGAAAAAAACAAGCAAAAAAAGGAAGTTTTTCATAAGCCATGGGAAAAGACACCATAAATTTAGCCATAATAGGCTAAGAAATGCAAAAAAATTAAAAGCTTCTCAAAAAAATCCTCTGTTTAGCAGCATCCAGAATAGATTTTATCAGATCAATGAAAGAGATTCCTGCCTGGGCTGCCAGGATAGGAAGGTCGCTGTGAACAGGATTCAGACCGGCAAGGGGGTTCACCTCCATGAAATTGGGAACACCATACTGGTCAAGGCGAAGGTCTACCCTCCCCCCATCGCGGCAACCCAATCCACGCCAGGCTGCAAGCGCCACTTCGCTGCATTTGTCATAAAGTTCCCTTTCAGGGACCACGTATTCAATGTAATCCTCGTAATGGGCCTTGTTGTGGTAGGAATAAATACCCGTGTTTTCATGCTGATTGTAAATAACTTCCATCATCCCAATGACTTTTGCATTTTCAGCATTTCCTATGACTCCCACGGTGATTTCCCTTCCGGGAAGGAAAGTCTCTACCAGCACTGGCTGCCTGAAGCGCTCCAGGCGATCGAGGCAAACGACTTTCAGCTCAGCAAAGTTCTTCACCTTTGAATCTGGTCCAATGCCCTTGCCGGTGCCCTCAGAAACAGGCTTAACAAACAAGGGATAGGGAAGATCAACCCTTGGGATATCGGCTGCCATTTCCACAACGGCAAAAGGGGCAGTTGGTATGCCCAGGTCGCGGATCAGGCGCTTGGTCATCCCTTTATGGAGGGTCAGGGCAAGTACCAGGGCATCGGAAAAGACATAAGGGATATCAAAAATATCGAGGATGGCGGGCACCTGTGCTTCTCTGCCATTACCCAGCACGCCTTCACAAATATTGAATACAAGGTCCCAGCGTTCACCCTGATGCAGACGGTTTAGCAATGCCTTAACGTTTCCAATGCGTACCACTCGGTGGCCAAGGCTTTCAAGGGCATCACTGATACCCTGAATGGTTTCAGGCACATCAAATTCAGCAGCCGCCTCCTCGCTGAATCCTTCGGCCAGGTAATCATCTTTTAGATCGTAAGTAAAACCTATAAACACAGATTTACCAGAATTAATTAAGAGGAAAAAATCAATCAATAACCCAAGAGTCTGGTTGCAAGAATAGATCTCTTAAGAAATCATTCTGCATCCTTAAAAAAGAAATTCAAGTTGTACATTCCATACAATAGGCCTTAGTTCCAGACCGTATCGTGAATGCCCTTGATAAAGTGCTGGGCATTTGGGCCTAGTGTTCTGTTGAGGTAACCTCCCTCCTGGACCACCAGTGCAGGGATGTGCAGGCTGCCAATCATCCGGCCGTTCTTTTCGAAGTCTTTGGATGTAAAATTGAAAGATCCAGTTGGGTCACCTTTTGCAGTATCAATACCGAAAGCGACCACCAGGAAGGCAGGTTCAAATTTCTCCACAAGGCGGAGCGCATCAGAAAGCACCATTCGGTATTCCTGGGTTTTTATGCCTTCTTCAAGGGGAAAGTTATGATTAAAGCCAAGACCATCCCCTTCTCCCTTTTCTTTTCGATAGCCTGAGAAATATGGGTAGGTCGTGGAAGGATGGCCATGCAAACTAAGGGTCATTACATCGCTGCGCTTGTAAAAGATTTCCTGTTGACCATTCCCATGGTGATAATCCACATCCAGAATGGCCACTTTACCGTATTGGCTTAGGTAATTTGCAGCGATGGCAGCAGTATTGAGATAACAGAACCCTCCGTAAACGCGGGTTTCAGCATGGTGCCCGGGGGGGCGCACCAATGCGTAAGCAAGGGGCTCACCATTCAGGAGTTCGCCTGCACAAGTCAGGGCACAATCCACTGCCCCCCTTGCCGCCTCCCATACATTCCGATGAATCGGTGTGAAGGTATCTATACAATAATACCCTGTCTGAATCTCCAGGTCCCGGGGCTTCCGGTCAGGGTTTCGGATTGGAAAGATGTAGGGATATATGGAGCGTCCTTCAGGCGTTGCCGCACTTGCCTCTTTCAGAAAATCCACCAGGTCAGGGTTGTGCACCTGGCGGATATGTTTTTCCGGGAAAAACTGGGCGGGCAAGGTTCTTACCAAACCTGTACCTTCAAACGCCTTTAACACAGAACTAATCCTAACAGGAGCCTCCACATAGCCACGTTCTTTGACATGATGAATTGCATGATGTTCATTATACACAAGCGGAACCGGTTTCCCTTGATGAAAAGGAGCATTGAAAAAGCGGTTCACTGGCTCACGGAAATATTTGAAAGGCCTCAGCTGAATTGGGTCATCAACAATAGAATCAAGCACCTTAGAAATATACTCCTTGGGGCAATAATCCCCATACTTCCGGTTAAGAATAGCATCCACCACTGACTTAAGATACTTTGCTGAAGGCAGGTTTTGCTTATCCAGGGGATCGAACACCATATAGGGTGGGCATGTGTTACCTTCTTTAACAGGGGTTTCATAAAGGGTATTCAAAATTGGCCTCGCACCAAATCGTTCATAAAACTTAAGGCGGGCAGCATTTTGCGCAATGAGTTCATCCTCATTGCAAAGGGCTTGGTCATCGGGCAGGCATTCCATAAAGATCCCTTTGACCTTCAGAAGGATTGCCTCTTCACGGCAACGCTCATAAAGGGCACTCCCAATACCCCCGGGGGCATCTTCCTTGCGGGTGGCAATGAAATCAAGGAAACAGAATGCCCTGTCAGGTGCATACATCAGTAAAGCGAAACCCTTCACTTTTCCACTGTTGTTTTCGGCCACAAAGAGTGTTGCACGGAAACGGTACTTTAGCGGGTTTTGTAGTTGCTCGGAAATTGCCTGAACCTTTTCTTCCTTAACGGCAGAAAACTGGCTCCGCATGATTTCCTTCACCTGCTCAACGGCCAGGCGATTCATGGGATAGAGGTCATCGGTAACCCTTCGGATTCGGAACATAACAGCTGATTTTGTGGTTTCTGATGAAATGTCTGGATAATACTAAGCAAAATCAGTTAAACAACTTTTGCCCAACACAATTTCAACTATTAAAGTATATTCGGATAAAAGAACCGTTTGCCTTCATAGTTTCTCAGGATTACTTGTCCATTCTCTTTACCCTGAAAATAATCAGGCAGCAAAGGAATCTTCCCTCCCCCACCAGGCGCATCGATGACATAATGGGGTACAGCGTAGCCCGAGGTATGTCCCCTCAGGCCATCAATGATCTCCAAACCTTTTTCGACGCTGGTGCGGAAATGCGCTGAGCCAAGGATCGGGTCGCACTGATACAGGTAATATGGCCGCACCCTGATTTTCAGCAAACCTTGCATAAGCTTCCGCATGGTTATCACCTCATCGTTAATGCCCTTAAGCAGCACAGTTTGACTCCCCAGGGGAATGCCCGCATCAGCCAGCCGGTTGCAAGCCTGGGAGACTTCTGGGGTCAGTTCATCAGGATGGGTAAAATGGATGCTCATAAATATAGGATGATACTTCCTGAGAATCGAAGTAAGGGCTTTTGTAATGCGTTGAGGCAATACCACAGGAACTTTTGTCCCCAGCCTGATGATCTCAACGTGAGGGATTGCCCTTATGGACGCCAGCAGATATTCAATATGACCATCGGGTAAGGTTAACACATCTCCACCGGAGATAAGGACATCCCTGATCTCTGGATGCTCACGGATATACTGGAAGGCTTGCTGCCAGGCAGCAGGCCCCACGTGGCATTTTTCGGACGCCACCATATGCGAACGCGTACAATAGCGGCAATAGGCGGAGCAAAAACCTGTGGAAAGGAAAAGAACACGATCAGGATAACGGTGAACCAGATTGGGAACAGGGCTGTCATGCCCCTCTGAAAGTGGATCAGAGGCTTCCCCGGGGCTGACAAGAAACTCATCAAATACAGGTACAACGGTTCGCCGGATTGCCTGATCAGGGTCACTGCAATCGAGCAAGCTTGCATAATAGGGCGTAATGCGCAATGGCAAACTGTCATTTACCCCTGGGCGGGGTTTGATTTCATTCTCTCCCAAGTTCATTATTCTGGAAAGGGCTGTAAGGCTGGTGAAGCTATTTCTTACCTGCCACTGCCAACTGCTCCAGTCCTTTAGGCTGGTACCCGGGAAAAAATGTCGAAGAAATCGTAATGAACGGTCAGAAATTACCGTTCTACCTGGAGAGGTATTTAAAACAGGCTTCGAAATGGATAAACCGCTGGGAGGTTCATCGGTCTCATTGGCCATGGAGGCCTCCTTGCTTTCAAGCAGGGGCCCCCGGTTAAGCTCGGAAGCTTTCATTTAATTTCTTAATGAGCGTTTTTAGTTTTTTTAAGGCCATTTATTTCTCAAATCCTTGAAAACCCTGATAACTCAGAAGTATTCCAAAGCCTGAAAATCACCACAAAATTAAATCATTTTCAGATACAGAATACATGTCGATACTTTTTTGCAAAAAAAAATTCTTATTTTTATATGACTATATATCAACATATTATAAAATATTTTTTTAGAACTTTGGCAAAATTCTATTATGAATGCTTTGAGGGGAACTTTAAGCCTCAAAAAAATTATCATTTGGAAATGACCAAGATAGGAATTTAATCTTTGGCTGTTCTTTTGGACAGAATCAGCAGACCAAGAAAGGTGATTAAACCATTTACGATTAGAATCTCAAACCCAAATTTGTAACCCCAAAGCAGGCGTTGGGAGTTCAGAGAAATTAAATAACTCAGGACAGGTGAAAGGATGGCTACAACAGGCACCCAGCGATCCCTAACCCGAAATTTTGTATATAATCCGAAAAAAAACAGCCCGAGCAAAGGCCCATAGGTGTATCCGGCAATAGTAAACAGTTTGGAAATAAGAGCTTCATTGTTAATGGCCCCGTATCCCAGGATAATCAGCATTACAAGAATTGCAAAACCAATATGCACTAAATAGCGGGTTTTCCGGATATGTTCCTCTGTGATTCCGGGCTTACGCTTCAGGCCAAGAAAATCAATAGTGAAAGTGGTTGTCAGGGCAGTAAGGGTTCCATCAGCACTGGAATAAGCGGCTGAGATCAGGCCAAAGAAAAAGGTCAAACCGGCCACCAAACCCAGGTGCTGTAAGGCAAGTGTTGGAAACAACTCATCAGAGGTCTGAAAAAAAGTAACTCCGTGGGCATTGGCGTAAAGCCATAATACTGCGCCCAGAAAAAGGAACAATAGATTAACAGGGATCAGAATAATCCCGAAGGTGAGCACATTTTTCCTGGCATCCTTAAGATTTCGGCAGCTAAGGTTCTTCTGCATCATATCCTGGTCCAGGCCTGTCATCACAATAGTAATAAATATCCCTGCAAAAAACTGTTTCAGAAAAAAACGGGGATCCGTATAGTCATTAATAATCATTTTGGTGTACCCCTCCTGCCGGACGGTTGAAATGAGCTCACTGAAGTTCATACCAAGCGCTTTGGCAACAATAATAATGGTTATAATAACGGCAGTTATCATAAAGGTCGTCTGCAAGGTATCGGTCCAGACAATGGTTTTAATACCCCCTTTAAAGGTGTATAAAAGGATCAGCAACATGAACAGGGCCACAGTAAACCACATAGGAATTCCCCAGGCATCAAAAACAAAAAGTTGCAAAACATTTACGACGAGAAACATCCTGAAAGAAGCTCCTATCAGCCGGGAAAGTATAAAATAAAATGAACCGGTCTTATAGGAGGCCATACCAAAACGTTCCTCCAAGTAAGAATAAATGGTGGTTAAGTTTAATCGATAGTACAATGGTAATAACACAAAAGCAATTACAACATAACCTACCAGGTAACCCAACACAAGGACCATGTATGAAAATTGCTCATCTTTCACTAAGCCAGGAACCGACATAAAGGTTACCCCTGAAAGGGAAGCGCCT
>JAZBOS010000128.1 GCA_036351255.1 Bacteroides sp. | reverse complement strand
GGCAGTGGCAGAGAAAACCGTGTTCATGGGACAGTCCACTGGAATCTCGACGGGCATGTTAACTCCGGGGGCTATTATACCTTACCATCAGGCACATTTGCCGATGAATACCATGTTTTTTCAATCATCTGGGATGATACATCTATTAAGTGGTTTGTGAACGATATTCAGTATTATTCCATTAATATCACCCAAGATCACATGACCGAGTTCCACCAGGAGTTTTTCTTTCTTTTTAATATCGCGGTAGGTGGAAATTGGCCCGGAAGCCCAGATGCAACAACCACTTTCCCCCAGCGAATGAAAGTGGATTATATCCGCGTATTTCAAGAAACTAATTAGAGGACTCTCATACCTGCGTAAAAAACTGATCATTTTAAATCAGCCAGGGAAGAGAAATAGTAAATAACCAACAAAACCTCACAATATGAAAAAAACACTTTGGTCCTTTTTATTTCTCATGGTAGGAATAATGAGCGCCATTCCCTTACAAGGGCAAACCCTAAAAGGAGTTGTAAAAGACAGCCAGACAGGTGAAACCCTCCCCGGAGCCAATATCTTGATAAAAGGTACGACCCAAGGCACCGTAACAAACTTTGAAGGAGAATACTCCTTGAGCCTGTCCCCGGGCACCTTTGTCATAACTTATAGTTTTATAAGCTATGTTACACAGGAGATTGAATTGACCATTGGACCGGATCAAACGATTACCAGGGACATTGAGTTAAGTCCTGATGTGTTAACCTTCGAAGAATTTGTGGTCATTGGTTATGGGGCCCAAAAAAAGAAGGTAGTTACTGGAGCGATATCCAGCGTAAGCGCTGAAGAAATCAATTCCACACCAATCTTACGGGTCGAACAGGCCATGCAGGGCCGAACTGCTGGGGTAATGGTAACCAATCTTTCAGGGCAGCCAGGTGAAGCACCCACTGTACGTGTCAGGGGCGCAGGAACAACAGGCAACCCCGAACCCTTATATATTGTAGATGGCTTGAAAGTTGATGGCATTGATTATCTGAATCCCGGCGATATTGAATCCATTGATGTACTCAAAGATGCTGCTTCCGCTGCCATCTATGGTGCCAGGGCAGCAAATGGTGTAATATTGATAACCACCAAAAGTGGTACCAGAGGAAAGATGAATATCACCTTTTCCA
Source organism: Bacteroides sp. (assembly GCA_036351255.1). Classification (NCBI taxonomy): domain Bacteria; kingdom Pseudomonadati; phylum Bacteroidota; class Bacteroidia; order Bacteroidales; family Bacteroidaceae; genus Bacteroides; species Bacteroides sp. The sequence continues at coordinate 128,172 of JAZBOS010000128.1, read as the reverse complement.
CCTATACAGGCATTCAAAATGCTGCCCGGACAATTGATATGCTTAACGCAGAGCAGTATATGATGCTCATGAATGAAGGGGCCAGAAATTCGGGCCAGACAGAGCCGTATGATCTGAATGAAATCCCTCAACACAATACCAACTGGCAAAATGAATTGTTCCAGACCAATGTACCGATTTCCAACCACGAGATTGCCGTCAGTGGGGGCTCGGATAAATCAACCTTTGCCTCCTCCCTTTCCTATTTCTCGCAACAGGGTATTATTGGTGGTGACAAATCACAATTTGACCGTATTACGGCCAGGCTGAACACTCAGCACCAGGTGACTGATTTCATCCGTTTCGGAAACAACCTAGCCTATTCCCATATTATCCGGCGGGGTATTGCCAGCAATACTTCGTTCAATGGCCCATACAGCAGCGCATTGAACCTTGACCCTTTAACCCCGGTCTATGAGACTGATGAAAATATCCTGGCTTTACCCCCTTATTCCAACAATCCAGTCGTTACAGACAGTGAAGGGAGATATTATGGAATTTCGGAGATTTTCCCCGGAGGTGAAATTGTGAATCCTCTTGCACTGATTGAGACACAAACCGGACAAACACGTGTCGATAAGGTAGTCGGAAATATTTTTGGAGAACTTGAGCCTATCCCAGGTCTGGTCGCAAAGACAAGTCTCGGTATAGATTTGGCCTATGTGCTTAGCGATTCCTACAGGCCTTTGTTTTACCTCAATGGTGCCCAAAACAATACCGATGTGACTTCTGTCTCGAAAACCATTGACCGCTATTATACCTGGCAATGGGAAAACACACTTTCCTACACTAGACAATTTGGCTTGCACAATGTCTCGGCTCTCATTGGAACCACTGCAAGTAAAGAGAATTTTGAAAACTTATTTGGGTACAATACCAACGTTCCTATTTTTGACCCAGACCATGTTTACATTCACATGGCTACAGATGAAAACTGGCGGGCAGATGGAAGAGCTTCACATGCAGGCCTTTTGTCTCAATTCGGAAGGATTCTTTATGACTATAAAAGCATTTATGCTTTTAATGCTACTATCCGAAGAGACGGTTCTTCCAGGTTTGGAGCCAATAACCGCTATGGTATTTTCCCATCTCTCGGTTTCTCTTGGGTAGTCAGTGAGGAAAACTTCTTTCCTGAACTGGGAGCAATTGACATTTTGAAACTTAGGGCATCGTGGGGGGTAAACGGTAATGAAAGAATCGGAAATTACCAGTTTGTATCACTTATGGATATGAGCAGGGGTTACATTTTTGGGAGTGGACGCGAGTTTGGCGCATCACCCCAATTTATTGAGAATAATGATATCCGCTGGGAAGAATCTGAGCAAATTGACATTGCACTTGACTTTGGCGCATTCAACAACCGTTTGACTGCAACCATTGACTATTACGTTAAAACGACCAAAGGATTGCTCGAAAGGATCCCAATCCCGGCACATGTGGGTAATGATCCTCCTTTTGCCAATGTCGGAAGCGTCCAAAACAAAGGTGTTGAATTGTCACTCAACTGGAGAAATTATACCAGGGATTTCAGGTATTCAATCGGACTGAATGGTGCCTATAACCAGAATAAAATGACTAAGATCGGGAATGAAGAAGGGGTTCTTCCCGGAGCCTCCTGGGCTGTCGCAGGGATGATTACCCGCACTGAACTGGGCCTGCCAATTGCCTATTTTTACGGTTACAAAACCGATGGGATATTCCAAAATCAGGCAGAAGTTTTTCAACACATTAACCAAACCGGACAGGTGCTTCAACCAAATGCAAAGCCTGGTGACGTTCGATTTGTTGATGTTAACGGTGACGGTGTAATCAATGCCGACGACCGTACAATGATAGGTAATCCCACACCCAAGGTTACATTAGGTAGCAATGCCAATTTTGAATATAGGCAATTTGACCTGGGATTCCTTATCGTAGGTGCTTTTGGCCATCAAATATTCAACGGTATGCAGCGCCAGGATCTCCCTTACACCAACCGTACCACAGCCATTCTTGATCGATGGACCGGGGAAGGCACCTCCAATACCATCCCCAGATACACCTGGAATGATACCAATTTTAATTACAGAGTGTCTGACTTATATATTGAGGATGGTTCCTATGTGAGGCTAAAAAATATCCAGTTAGGATATACCTTCCCGCATAAAATACTGCAAAGGATAAAGGCTTCAACACTACGAGTATATGTTTCTGCCGAAAATCTTGTTACGCTCACCAGATATACTGGTGCCGATCCAGAAATTGGGGCCTTAAGTTCCTTTGACATTGGAATTGACCGCGGGGTTTATCCACAGGCAAGAACTTTCCGTTTGGGAACTACCATTTCATTTTAATGTAAAACATAAGGGACATGAAAAATATAATTTCCAAAACTATTAGAGCACTGCTGATTGTTTCTTTCTTGACATCATGCAGCGAAGATTTTCTGGACCTGAAACCTATTGATCAGGAAGTTTCCACGAACTATTACCAAACCCAGGATCAGGCTTTCAGGGCATTAGTGGCCATTTACGATGTGCTTACCTATCAATCAACCCCGGGCGTTTCATGGGCTCCAATAATTACCGTGGCTGATGTCTTGTCTGATGATGCCTTTGCAGGTGGATCAGACCCCATTGATGGGTTGAACTGGCAGGAATTGAACAGCTTTAACATTTCTCCAACCAACCCTATTGTTCATGCTACCTGGATAAAGAATTACCTTGGCATTTACCGGGCCAATCTTTTCCTGGAAATCATTGACGGGATTGATGCTCCTGAAAGTTTTAAGACCAGAACCATCGCCGAGGCCAAATTTCTGAGGGCATATTTCTACTTTGAACAGGTTCGATTTTTTGAAAATATACCGCTTTTAACCTCGCCAATAAGCGGGCCTTCAGAATACAACCAGCCTCAAAGTTCTCCCCAGGAAGTTTACAACCAAATTGCACTTGATCTTGTTGAAGCCATTACCGATTTGCCGGAATCTGTCTCCGAGGCAGAGGTTGGACGGGTAACTAAATGGGCTGCCCAAGGACTATTGGCAAGGGCTTACTTATTCTACAACGGGGTTTACGGTGCTGAAATGACAGCAGGCAGTAACACGGTTAATCAGGCCTTTGTGCTGCAACAACTCGAAGATCTCATTCAGAATAGCGGCCATGATCTGTTCCCTGACTATTCCGAAAACTTCAAACTGGCTGGTGAATTTGGGATAGAGTCGGTTTTTGAGATTTCTTACGGTGACGAACTGCCTTGGTGGGATTGGGAGTATCCCAGGGGAGGCGCAGGAAACCTGGCTGCACAAATGCAAGGGCCCAGGGTTTCGGGTTCCACTAACTGGAACAGGGGCTGGAGTTTTGCACCAGTCAACCACAAACTGTTCCTTGATCTGGAAGAAGATCCAAGAATTCAGCACACAATTGTTACGCAAGAGCAACTTGACGGCACCCTTACCACAGGTTACCAGCATACCGGGTACTTCTCAAGGAAATATACCTCTGATCGGGAGCACTGGGGTTCTGATGGGCAATTTGAACTAAACCGCACCAGTAATCACAGAGTCATTCGCTTCTCTGACGTTCTGCTGATGGCTGCTGAACTTGGAAGTCCCAATGCACAGCAATATCTTGATCGTGTTAGGATTAGAGTTGACCTTCCCAGCGTTCCTGCAACCCTTGAAAACATCCTGGAGGAAAGAAGGCTGGAATTGTCATTGGAAGGACTTCGCTATTTCGATGTACTAAGGCAGGGAATTGATTTTGCCAATCAGACCCTGACGGATTCTGGCATAAGGGGCCCCAATTATATTGGAGACCAGCAATTGTTTGACGTGACCTTTAAACCGGCAACCAAAGGCTTCTTGCCCATCCCGCAAACGGAGATTGACCTCTCCAATGGAACCTTTGTCCAAAATGCTGGTTATTAGGGATCACTTCTGTTAAACATTGCACTTCCCAATCATTTTTGCCTGCCAAAACTACTGTCCAGGCATCCTTTTTGCTCTTTCTTTTGAAGAAAAGACGTGGAGAAGACAATATCCGGGATAATATTTAATCAAAAATTTGTGCTGAAACACTCGAAAAAATGACCAGGAAGACCTACACGGTATTAATTTCACTGATCGTTGCCTTAGGAGGATTTCTTCTGGGTTTTGACAGTGCGGTAATATCAGGAGCAACACCGTTTTATAAGAATACGTTCGGATTAAATTCCGGATCCATGCTTATCGGTTTTTCTGTGAGCTCCCTTATTTTGGGTGCAATTATTGGAAATATCATGGCAGGCAAACTGGCCGACCGATTCGGACGCCGGGGGGTTCTTAAGGTCACTGCCTTGCTTTTCACCATCAGCGCAATTACTACAGCCTTTGCATTTAATATCTCCAGTTTCCTGGCTGCAAGGATCATTGGTGGTTTTGGTGTTGGTATGGCTATCCTGGTTGCCCCTATGTACATTGCAGAAATTGCACCCAGGAAATTGCGCGGCACCCTGGTAACTTTCAACCAGCTTAACATTGTCCTTGGCATTTCCATCGCCTATTTCTCCAATTACTTTTTCCAGCAAACCATCGCAGACTCTGACTTAAAATGGCGGGTTATGCTTGGCGTTGAAGCCATTCCCGCCATTTTATTTTTCATCCTGCTGTTTTTTGTCCCCCGGAGTCCCAGGTGGTTGCTGCAAAAAGCAAAAGGGGAGGAAGCAAAAGGAGTCCTGGAAAAAATCCATGGGGAAACACAAGCACAAATTGAATTTCAGGAAATTAATCTTAGCCTGAAAGAGGAAGAAAAGAAAGAAAAAGGCACCTGGTCTGATGTTTTCTCAAGACGAATGAAAACCGTATTGATCGTTGGATTTGGAATTGCATTTTTCCAGCAGATCACAGGTATTAACGCCATCTTCTATTACGCACCCATGATCTTTGAAATGGCCGGCGGAGGAAAAGATGCAGCGTTTATGCAGGCGGCCATCCTTGGAGTAACCAATGTTGTGATGACCGTTTTAGCCATGTTCCTGATTGATACCCTTGGCCGAAAACCCCTGCTATTGATTGGCGCAATCGGAATTTGTATTTCCCTTGCCATTGTCGGATTTTCATTCAAGAACGCAAGATACACCATAGATTCGGAGTCAATGGAGATGCTGATGGCCGAGGTAACTGAGATGAATGCAACTCCAGATCAAATAGCGAATATTCAAAAACTTAATGACCTGAAAAACAATACCTTTAAAAATGAGGTGGCTTATTTCATCCTGGTAAAGGAAAAGATCGGCCAGGAAACCTATAACGACTTCAAGGAAGTTATCCTAAAACATTCCATAAGCATCAGTTCTATATGGGTTTTGATTGGCCTAATCCTCTTTGTTGCATCTTTTGCCATCTCCCTTGGCCCGGTCATGTGGGCCCTGCTTTCTGAAATATTCCCCAACAAACTCCGAGGTCTCTCCATTTCCATCATGGGCTTCTGGAATTCCATTGTCAGTTTCTCTGTTGCAACTGTTTTTCCTGTTCAACTGGAATGGTTAGGGTCAAGTGCCACATACCTCATTTATTCCTTTTTCGGGTTGTTGACCCTTTTGTTCGTTTGGCGGTTTATTCCTGAAACCAAAGGGAAATCTCTTGAAGAACTGGAATCGAATCTAATTAAATGATTGGTGCTGAGATGAAAAAAATAAAGATTTTGACACTATTGCTAATGTCCTACATGATAATTGCCTGTAATTATGACAAGCAGGAAATCACCGACCCCATGCAAGCAGGGCCTTCCCAGGTTGAGATGAAGCAAGTGGATGGAAAATATCGTTTGTTTGTTAACGGAGAGGAGTTTTTTGTTAAGGGAGCCGGTTGTGAGAACGGACCTTGCGGAGAAATTGCTATCCACGGTGGCAATTCCTTTCGCACCTGGACTATTGACAATGGGCAGCAAACTGGCAGGGAGAAGCTAGACATGGCATGGGAAAATGGCTTAATGGTGATGATGGGCCTGAATGTAGGGAATGAGCGCCACGGTTTTGATTATAATGATAAGGGGGCTGTTGCTCAGCAATTGGAAAGGCTCAGACAGGAAGTGCTTGAACTTAAAGATCATCCGGCCTTGCTGGGCTGGGGCATAGGCAATGAGCTTAATCTCAATTATTCCAATCAAAAAGTGTGGGATGCTGTGAACGATATTGCTCGGATGATAAAGGAAGTTGATGGCAACCATGTTACGACCACCATGCTGGCCGGAATTTACAAGAAGGAAGTGGATTATATACTAGAGCACTGTCCCGATGTCGACTTTATCTCTATTCAATTGTATGGCAGTTTAATTGACCTTGAGCAAAGACTTGAGAATGCAGGATACAATGGCCCTTATCTGGTTACTGAATGGGGAGCAACTGGTCATTGGGAAGTTCCCCAAACAGAATGGGGTTCGGCCATTGAGCAGACCTCCACAGAGAAAGCTGAAGCAATAAAAAAGCGTTACGAAGAAGTCATTTTGGCTGATTCTAATAACTGCATGGGTTCGTTTGTATTTCTTTGGGGCCAAAAACAGGAGCGTACCCCATCATGGTATGGTCTCTTTACTGAAAATGGTGAAAGAACAGAATCAGTAAATATGATTGAATACCTCTGGACCGGAAAATGGCCAGAAAATATGGCCCCGAAAATGATGGATTTCACCATTGAAGGCAAAGGTGGTCGGTTTGATAATGTGTGCCTTGAAAAGAACCAAGAATTCATTGCCAGGATTTCCATCGAACACCCTAATAAAGAAAACCTTTCGGTTAGAGCTGAAATAATTCCAGAGCCAAAGGAATTAAGCGAAGGTGGTGACTTTGAGAAAAGGTCAAAAACCATTGAAGGGCTTATTATATCAGCCAACACATCGGAAGTCATTTTTAATGCACCCTCCAGCCATGGGGCTTATCGAATTTTCGTTTATGTTGTTGACAACCAAAACAATGCTGCCACAGCCAATATACCCTTTTTTGTAAAGTAATTTTTTGAAAACACTATCCCTGTTTTTTCTAAAAGGGGGCGATAAATATAAAACTGCGGAAGTGATTTTCAAGCTAGGCTTGAAAAAGGTTTTAAAACACCCGGTAGTTTTTCCCCATTTTCATTAAAAGAAACAACTAAAAATTACATGTACAAAAAAACACAACCTTTCAATCCAATCCTAAAATATTTTTTTATTATTTATTCATTTCCAGTAAATTGAACTAAATTTAATTGTATGTAAAGTTCCTTAACAGTAATTGTATATATTATGTATATAGGCGAATCAACGAATTCATCATTATATTTATACGCTGTTAGTGTTTTGACTGCCCTATTTTTGAAATAATTAATTATTCCCAAATGAAAAGTCTTATGAGACAACTAATTTTTTTGCTAATTTTCAGTTTTTCCCTTTCCCTGTTTGCACAAAATAACCGGGTTGAGGTTGAACAACAAGAAGACGGTTGGCGGCTGAAAACGGAGGGTGAAGCCTTCATGGTAAATGGCATGAACTGGGATTATTTTCCCATTGGCACCAATTTCATGTACAGCTTATGGAACCAGCCGGACGACTTTATCAAAAAAGCCATTGACGATGAAATGTCGATGTTGAAAAACATGGGTGTAAATGCTATTCGGGTGTATACGGGAATCCAGCCCAAATGGATTACCTATATATACGAAACCTATGGCATTTACACGATGCTCAACCACTCGTTCGGTCGCTACGGTTTAACGCTGGATGGTGCCTGGGTTGCAAACACCGATTATTCTGACCCTAGGACCATTGAACTTCTTTTGAGGGAGGTCACTGAACTTGTAGAAGAGTATAAAAACACGCCGGGGCTCTTGCTTTATTTGCTTGGCAACGAAAACAACTACGGGCTTTTCTGGTCGGGCGCCGAAACGGAAGATATTCCAATGGAAGACCGGGAATCTACCATCATGGCACGCCACATGTACAAACTCTTCAACCAGGCAGCATTGGACATGAAAGCCCTTGACCAAAACCACCCGGTGGCGCTATGTAACGGAGACTTATTGTTTTTAGATATTATTGCAGAAGAATGCCAGGATGTGGATATTTTCGGAGTCAACGTATATCGCGGAGTTTCATTTACCGATATGTTTGACAGGGTAAAGAATGAATATGGAAAGCCCATCCTTCTAACCGAATTTGGATCTGATGCCTTTAATGCCCTTACCATGGAAGAGGCACAGAGAGAACAGGCTTATTATGATGTTGCCAACTGGATGGAAATATACGAAAATGCAGCTGGGCTTGGAAAAGCAGGCAATTCGATTGGTGGATTTACTTTTCAGTTCAGCGATGGCTGGTGGAAATTTGGACAAACCAAGAACCTGGATGCACATGACACCAATGCTTCATGGGAGAACGGCGGCTATCGTTTTGACCACATTCCGGGCGAAAACAACATGAATGAAGAATGGTTTGGCATTTGCGCAAAAGGGCCAACCGACGCTAAGGGCTTTTATCAGTTATTTCCAAGAGCGGCTTATTATGCTTTAAAGGAGGCTCATAAATTTAACCCTTATGCAGCTGAAACATCCATGACTGATCTTCGCAATCACTTTAATGGCATTAATATTTCTGATGCAACCCTGCAAGCCAGAGGCGATAAAGCTGCCCTTGAGGGGGAGAGAAACAAGGTTATCAGGCTAAGCCATTTCACTGCGCACCTTTCCACCTTCAATACTGGCGGAAGCCTTATTACCACGCCCAATGATCCAATTCCGGGTGATCAGACCTTTCCAAACCAACTGGGTTTTGATCACATGCAGTCGTTTTATGTGGGCGTTGAGGCCCAGCCTGCTGCTAACTTCAGGGCCAATGTCGAGTTAAATGCACTGGGAAATGTAGCCCAGAATCCAATTGACCAGATTTTTTATGAAAATCGGGGTCGGCCCGTTTTGCTAAGCAGCCCTGATGGAAACGTAAACGTCGAATCAATCAACAGGGTTCAGATTTACAGGGCCAGTTACGAATGGAATCACAGGTATTTCAATCTGAACGGTTTTTACCGCACGGGACATTACCACTGGGGCTATGAGGGCGACTTTTTTGGCCTTTATCCGGAAGCAAACTACGGTCCACAAATCGATATTTATAACGGTATTGCACCTTTCGGTTTTGAGGTGGAGGGCAAAAAGCAGTTTAAAGATTTCAAATTTGCTTTTGGCCCGCAGCTCTGGTGGGGAGCCAACCCCGCGCTATTGTTGAAATACTCTAAAGCCTTGGGCAAATTCAATTTCACCGGAATATTTCACGAAGACCTCGACCAGCTTGGTATGACGGAGAGTTCCTTTGCCATTCCGCAGCCAAAAACCAGACGATTAACCCTTCATTTAAACCGAGACTTTGGGAAATTTGGTGTTGACCTGGGTGGTATATGGGCCGGACAGCCTTTGCAGAACCGGGAATTTCAACTGGTAAGGGGTGAAGAAGGTGATTATACCGTTTACCAGGATCATATCAAACCCGAGGATACCTGGGGTGGCAAGATCAAACTGACTTATACTGGAGGCAGGTTTAACTGGTATGCACAATCGGCCGTTATGGGCCTGGTAGCACAGGGAGGTGTAGACCAGACCCTGACTTTTACCGGATGGAGGTTGAAAGACAGCGGCAGCGGAAACCAGTACAACTTCCTGTCGGGCTTTACCTATCTAATGGGAAATCTTCAAATTGCACCCAATTTTTTGTGGCAGAAGCCCATTGAAGGCCCGATTCCAAATTCGGTACCTGCTCCCGGAAGGCCACGTAATATCCTCGAAGACCCATTTGTAGTCAGATCAAACAGGGAGCAAGTGGCAGGTGAAATTTTATTAACCTACGACCCAACACCCGGCACCTGGATGTACGATTGGGACAGCGACCGAAGCGAAGATGCAGGATTTGCATTTAGTCTGGGCTTCGTTTACCGTCATTTGCCCACCACCATGGATGCTGCCATTGGAATTTTGCCCGATGGACGCACCACATTTGCATTCCCGGGATCACCGCCTGCAAAAGACTTGTGGGAAGTACATGCCAGGGTTATCTCAAAAATCAACAAGGATTATGGCTTTATTGCCAACATTTATGGAGGAGATGCACAGGCAAACGGCAGTGACGACCGTACCATCAGCCGCTTTGGTATTGATTTGCGTACGATCTACAAAACCATAAGGCTCAATTCATTTGTCAGGATTAACGATTGGGGTCCGTACGATTATCACCGCGACTTTAACCTTACTTTCCCCCTTCAGCTGATGGCCGACTTATCGGTTTCACTGGGAAGACCTGACTGGTTTGAGCTTCCTAACACCCGCATTGGCGTTCGGGGCACCTACCGGACCCTCGACAGGTATTCTCCACGCTATTCGCCAACGCAATCCATTGACCCTGCCGGCAACTTTGTTCCCGATCCCGAGGCGATTGGTTTCGACAACGGCAATGAGTGGGAAATCAGAACCTACATCCTCATTAGTATTGGAAATTAAAAAGCTGAAAAAATGAAGTCACATAAATTTATAAAAATCAAGCAGTTTGTCCCAATCGGGATATTTATCCTGCTCTTTTGGGGTTGTGAACGTGAAATCACCGATTTGAGCCCTGCCCCCTACCCCAGCAATCCCGAAGTCTTTATCGATGGTTTCAGTGCGGGATTAAATTACGCAGCCTTTGGTGGATCTGTTCCTTCGGCATTTGATGTTGACAATGATGTAACACACAATAATTCAAGTGCTTCCATGAGGTTTGAAGTTCCCGACGCAGGCGACCCCAGAGGTGCTTTTGCTGGTGGGGTATTTTTCACCTCCGAAGGCAGGGACTTATCAGGGTATAATACTTTGACTTTTTGGGCTAAAGCTACACAGGCCGCCAACCTCGACCTTGTTGGATTCGGAAATGACCTAGGAGCATCCAAATACGAGGTTTCAATTTCAAATCTGCCCATAAACTCAAACTGGAAGAAATACTATATCCCAATTCCCGATCCTTCGAGGCTAAATATGGAGAAAGGAATGTTGTATTATGCAGAAGGTCCCGAAAACGATAAAGGATACACCTTCTGGATTGACGAGGTGAAATTTGAAAACCTTAGCACCATTGCCCACCCGCGGTTTGCCATTCTGAACGGGGAGGACCAAACAGAAACTTCATTTGTTGGGGTTTCAAAACAACTAAGCGGTTTAGTATCTATTTTCAACCTGCCGGCAGGAATTGACCAGGCTGTTAACGCAGCACCTGCATACTTTGAGTTTGTTTCATCAAACGAGTCAATAGCAATTGTTGATGAATATGGAAATGTTACTGTTGTCGGCGGACCGGGAAATGCCCAAATTACCGCCCATGTGGGCGATGTTGTTGCCGAGGGTTCATTGACAATTAACTCTGTAGGGTCTTTCCAGCAAGCTCCTATCCCAACTCACGCTCCTGAGGACGTCATTTCAATCTTTAGCGATGCTTATTCAAATGTACCTGTTGATTATTACAATGGTTACTGGGAGCCCTATCAAACAACCCTTTCTGCTGATTTTGAAGTTAACGGGGACCACATTCTTCACTATACCAATTTCAATTTTGTGGGCATCCAATTCAGCTCACCCGCTGTTAATGCTTCTTCAATGACACATCTGCATTTAGACATTTATCTACCCAATGCCCTGAGTGCGAACGCCCAATTCAGAATTGAACTGGTTGATGACGCTGGAGGTGGTACTGGCCTCTATACCACTACTATCTCACCATCACAGTCACAGCAATGGATTAGCCTGGATATCCCTTTCTCAAGCTTTGCAGGTTTAAGCAACAGAACCGCCCTTTGGCAAATCATTTTTGTTGATGTGAATGGAAATATTCCAAGCTTCTACGCTGACAACATTTATTTCCGTAAGAACTAGTCATGACAGGTCTTACCTGTAAACATAAAATACAGAACTGATGAAAGCAAAATTTGAATATAAACAAATCCGAATAATCTCCATACTGGTGTTATTGTTGGTTGCCTTTTGGAGTTGTGAGCGTGACGATGTTCAGAAATTGGAACAGCGCAACTGGCAATTGGTTTGGAGCGATGAATTTGACGGTGATGCCGGGCAGTTGCCTGATGCCTCAAATTGGACCTACGACCTCGGCACCGGACTGGGTGGCTGGGGCAATGAGGAACTGCAGGTTTATACCAATAACCCGGCAAACGTATCGCTTGATGGGCAGGGAAACCTGGTGCTTACAGCAATACGTTCAGGAGGTAGTTTTACTTCGGCAAGAATAAAAACGCAAGGGCTTTTTTCACAAGCCTATGGCCGTTTTGAAGCCCGGATTAAGACACCTTACGGGCCCGGCTTATGGCCCGCATTCTGGCTGCTGGGGTCTGATATTGAGGCTGTAGGTTGGCCCCAGTGCGGCGAAATTGATATTATGGAGCTAAGAGGACAAGAGCCCCATATTATTCATGGCACAATTCACGGGCCCGGATATTCAGGCGGAAACCCCATCACCAAAAGCTTTGGCTTGATCAGTGGCCGGTTCGACACCGATTTCCACCTATTTGCCATTGAGTGGGATGAGGACAAAATTGACTTTTTTGTAGATGATTACTTGTACCAACGGATCGAACGCAACGATGTCCCCGGTGAGTGGGTTTACGACCATCCGTTTTTCATCCTATTGAATGTAGCAGTAGGCGGGAATTACGTCGGTTTCCCAACTCCCCAAACCCCATTTCCGCAAAAAATGGTAATCGACTACGTGAAGGTTTATCAGGAAGTGGACTAAACACATTAACCTTGAGGGTTAACACCAAGTTTAATTCTCTGAATTAATCCCCATGAACAAAGCATATTCAGGCGAAACAAAAAACACTACAGGAAAAAAGGTTGAAATGGAGATCGTAGCTCATGAAAATGAAAGCTATTTCAAAATTATCAATCACGACGCAATGCGTCCCTTCTTTATGAGCATCGTAAGTGACTCTAATCACTGGATGTTTGTTTCGAGCAATGGCGGTCTTTCTGCCGGTCGCAAGAACCCCGAATATGCTTTGTTTCCTTACTACACCGACGACAAAATAACCGAATCGGCCGATATTACGGGAAGCAAATCCATTTTTCAAATTCATTTCAATGGCGGCACCCATATTTGGGAACCTTTTTCTGAAAGGTTTACAGGCAAGTATGTCATTAGCCGAAATTTGTACAAAAGCGTTCATGGCAATAAGATTATTTTTGAAGAGATCAACCATGACCTGAATCTGGTTTTCAGATACCAGTGGAACTCATCCAAGGTATTTGGGTTTGTAAGAAAAGTTTCTTTAAACAACCTGTCGGATACTGATTACCAGATTACGCTCCTTGACGGAATTCAGAATATCATGCCATTTGGGGTGCCCAGCGATCTGCAACGATCGACCAGCAATCTGGTAGATGCCTACAAAAGGAGTGAACTGGAACCCTCAGCTGGAATTGGCATTTTTGCCCTCAGCGCAATAATCGTTGACAAGGCCGAACCCAGCGAAGCACTCAAAGCCAACATCGCCTGGTCATTGGGGCTGGAGAGACCCAAATACCTGCTCTCTTCCTTGCAGCTGAACAACTTCAGGAAGAAGCAGGAGATCTTTGGAGAAACGGATGTGAAGGGTGAGAAAGGCGCTTATTTTGTTTCCTGTACTATTTCGATGCCACCTAAAGCTTCGAAAAAGTGGGAGATCATTGCCAATGTCAATCAAACCCATTCGCAGATTATCAGCCTTGGCAAAGAAATTAAGGACAACCCCGATCTCCACAAGCAAGTCCGGGCGGATATTGAATCAGGAACCAATAGCCTGATTCAGTTGGTTGCAGGCGCGGATGGCCTGCACTGCACCGCCGATAAACTGAACGATACCCGCCATTTTTCCAACACCCTGTTCAATATCATGCGCGGGGGAACCTTCGACAATAACTACCAGATTGAGAAGGAAGATTTTGTCCAATATCTTTTAAAGGCCAATAATAAAGTTGTGGGCAAACACCAGGACTTCATTGGAAAATTGAAGAAAGTTTTCAGCCAGCTAGAGCTTAAAGAGCTTCTTCAACAAACCGGAGACGCCGATTTAATGCGGCTTTCCATCGAGTATCTGCCCTTAAAGTTCAGCCGCAGGCACGGAGATCCCAGCCGCCCCTGGAACTATTTTACCATCAACGTACAAAACGAAACCGATGGGTCCAAGATCCTTGATTATGAAGGCAACTGGCGCGATTTGTTTCAAAACTGGGAAGCATTGGCCCACTCCTATCCCGAATTTATTGAAGGGATGATTTTCAAGTTCCTCAACGCTTCCACTTTCGATGGTTATAATCCATACAGGGTAACCAAAGACGGCTTCGACTGGGAAACCATTGAGCCCGACAATCCCTGGTCGTATATCGGTTATTGGGGTGACCACCAGATCATTTACCTGCAGAAGTTTTTTGAGATCATTGAAAAACACCAGCCCGGTCATTTGCAGTCCTTGTTCGACAAGGATTGGTTTGTGTATGCCGCTGTGCCCTATCTTATCAAGCCCTACGATCAAATCCTGATAAACCCCAAGGACACTATCGAATTTGATCATAATTGGGACTTGGCTATTAGAAAACAGCGCGATTTGCTTGGAGCGGACGGTGCCCTGCTCACTGCCAATGACAAAAAGATTTACCGGGTCAACTTCATTGAAAAAATTCTGGCCACGGTGCTGGCAAAAATGTCGAACCTAATACCTGAAGCCGGTATTTGGATGAACACCCAGCGGCCCGAATGGAATGATGCCAATAATGCGCTCGTTGGAAACGGCGTTTCAATGGTTACGCTATACTATCTGCACCGTTTCATGAAGTTTTTCCAGCAAATCGTTGATCGTTCAGAGCTGGAAAGCATAAAGTTATCGGGTGAACTGATTGAATTCTACCACAGTGTGAGAGAAACCTTACAGGAGTTCAGCCCCTTGCTGTCAAAATCCATGAACGATAAAGACAGAAAAGCTATTGTGGATCGCATTGGAAAGGCGGCATCAGACTATCGTCAGCAAATTTACCAGAACGGCTTTTGGGGTAAAAAAAGAACTTCTTCCATCTCAGGACTAAAGACTTTCACGCAGGTGTGCCTCGATTATATTGAGCATTCAATCCGGGCCAACCAAAGGCCTGACAAGCTTTACCACGCCTACAATCTTTTGACTTTAAAGGAAACCGAAGTTTCTTCTTCGCACTTGAGCGAAATGCTCGAAGGGCAGGTGGCGGTTTTAAGCTCGGGTTACTTGACCGCTGAACAGGCTTTGGATGTGCTCGACGCCATTAAAGGCAGTGCCCTTTTCAGAAAAGACCAGTACAGCTATATTTTATATCCCGAAAAAGAATTACCGGGGTTTTTACAAAAAAACATCATACCTGAACCTGATGCACAATCATCAGAATTAATACGAAGGATGCTTTTTGTCGGACGAAGGGAAATCGTGGAACAAGATGTTCTGGGAGGAATCCACTTCAACGGCAATTTCAAGAACGCCAGGGATCTTGAAAATGCCTTAAATGCGCTGGCCGCCAGCGAATACAAGGAATTGGCAGCGAAAGAGAAGAAGCTTGTGCTGGATATTTTTGAGAAGGTGTTCAACCATAAAGCTTTTACGGGCCGCTCAGGCACTTTCTACTCTTATGAGGGGCTGGGCTCCATTTACTGGCATATGGTTTCGAAACTGCTGCTGGCTGTGCAGGAATGCTGCCTGAAGGCCATGGAAGAAGGGGCTGATCCGGTTATCGTTGGCAAATTGCTTGATCATTACTATGAGATCGAAGCGGGTATTGGCGTACACAAATCGCCCAAACTTTATGGCGCCTTCCCCACCGACCCATATTCGCACACCCCCAAGCACAGGGGCGCTCAGCAACCCGGTATGACCGGTCAGGTGAAAGAAGATTTCCTGGCACGCTTGGGAGAACTAGGCGTGTTTGTGAAGGAAGGAAAGCTTTATTTCGACCCCTGCCTGCTCCGGAAGGAAGAGTTTCTGACTGAAGCACAAGCATTTGAATACTACACCATTAAGGGAGAATTAAAAAATCTGAAACTAAAAAGAGATCAGCTTGGGTTTACCATTTGCCAGGTACCAGTAGTTTACTCTATTTCAATCACTGAAAGCATCAATGTTTTTTACGCCGATGGAACCAATGAGAACATTAATGGAAAGGCTTTAAACCATAAAATAAGCAGCCATATTTTCGGCCGCAGCGGAAAGGTTGAGCGGGTTGAAGTTTCAGTAAATAAATAACCATGAGCAAAACCATTACGAAGCTATCAGTAAAGGAAAAGATAGGTTATGGCTTGGGCGATACTGCCTCCCACTTCGTATGGGATATGGTGGGCTTCTGGATTTTGATTTTCTATACCGATACTTTTGGAATATCTGCTGCCGCAGCTGGCACCATCATGCTGATTGCCCGCATCTGGGATATGGTTAGTGATCCGCTGATGGGCGTAATTGCCGACAGGACCAATACGCGCTGGGGTAAATTCCGCCCCTACTTGTTATGGATGGCATTGCCCTATAGTATACTGGCTGTGCTGACTTTTACAACTCCTGATTTCGGTCCCAGTGGTAAAGTAGTGTATGCCGGGGTAACCTATTTCTTGCTGATGACCGTTTTTACTGCCATCAACCTGCCTTATTCTTCATTGGGAGCGGTTATGACCTCTGATTCATACGAAAGGGCAGGATTGAACTCATATCGCTTTATTTTTGCCTTTGCAGGGCAACTTATCGTAACCGGCACTGCGCTATACCTGGCAAACTATTTCGGTAGAGGAAATACAGCCCAAGGGTACCAATATACCCTGATCCTTTTTGCGGTGATTAGTTTAATTCTGTTTATGATCACCTTCAAAACCACAAAGGAAAGGATTAGCCCTCCTCCAACCCAGCAAAAAAACCTAAAGGAAGATATCAAGAACCTCTTTAGAAATAAGCCCTGGGTTATTCTGTTTTTTGTTGGTATCCTCTCTTTTGTGATGTTCGCCATGCAAAATCTATCCATTGCCTATTACTTCAAATACTACATTGGCAATGAAGAAAGCGTTCAATTGTTCAATGTGATTGGTTCTGTTGCCTTGATTTTGGGCATACCCCTATCCAAACCACTTGCCAAGCGATTTGGAAAACGAAACGTTTATATCGCAAGTTCTCTAATATCAGGGACATTCTTCATTTCCCTTTATGTTCCGGGAAATGATAACGTCTATACTATTTACACACTAAACATCCTGGCAAAGTTCACCTATGCACCTGCTGTTCCGTTACTTTGGACCATGCTCGCCGATGCTGCAGATTACTCTGAATGGAAGTTTGGCAGGCGGGCAACAGGGCTGGTATTTTCGGCAGCCACTTTTGCCCAAAAAGCTGGCTGGGGCATAGGTGGGGCACTTGCTGGTTGGCTACTTGCATTGTTCAGATTTATCCCTAATATTGAACAAACAACCACCACAATTACCGGAATAAAATTGATGATATCTGTTTTCCCAGGCATCCTTTATATGTCGTGTGCCATTCTCCTGTATTTCTATGCCATTGATCATAAAACCTGTCTGGTAATGCAGGATGAATTGGAGCAAAGAAGGGAGAGACAATAATAAATTATTATTTCACAGTTATTATGAAACAATTTAATTCGAATACAATCCCAGCTGCTTTGAAGAGGTTCTTTTCAATCCTGATTTCCTTGGTTACCCTGGCGTTAGTGACCTCATGCGCTCAAAGCCCACAGCAAACCAGTAAAACTGCCGCCGAAATATTAGGTAATTCTGATTATCAGGCCATTTCTTATGGGGGTTATCGGGAGAAATCAAGGGATATTCAACCAACAATTTCTGAGTTGAAAGAAGACATGAGAATTCTGTCGGCCATGGGAATAAAAGTGCTCAGGACCTACAATGTGTATTACGATGAAACAGCCAACCTTTTGCAAGCAATAACCGAATTGAAGCAGGAAGATCCGGATTTTGAAATGTATTTGATGATGGGAATCTGGATCGACTGTAAAAACGCCTTTACTGACCTGCCCGACCGGATAAGGAACGAAGAAAGCCAGGAAAACGCGGCGGAAGTTGCCCGGGCCGTGAAACTAGCGCAGCAATATCCCGACATCGTAAAAATAATTGCCGTGGGCAACGAAGCCATGGTACACTGGGCCTGGGAGTATTATGTGGAGCCGGCCATCATTCTGAAATGGGTAAATTATTTGCAGGATCTGAAAAAAGCAGGTGAATTGCCTGAAACCTTGTGGATCACAAGTTCCGACAATTTTGCGTCCTGGGGCGGCGGCGGAAGTGAGTATCACAATGACGATCTGAATGAGCTCATCAAAGCCGTGGACTTTATTTCCATGCACACCTACCCCATGCATGATACCCACTACAATCCCGATTTCTGGGGCGTCCCTGAAGAGGAAGAGCATTTGTCGGACCTGGAGAAGATTCATGCTGCCATGCTCAGGGCCCGCGACTATTCAAAAAACCAGTACGAAAGTGTGGTGGACTACATGCAGAGCTTGGGGATAGACAAACCGGTGCATATCGGCGAAACCGGCTGGTCCACACAATCAAATGAGCACTATGGAGATGAAGGATCAAGAGCAACCGATGAATACAAATCTGCCCTCTATTACTGGAATACACGCGAATGGACCAATGATGCCGGCATTACTTGCTTTTATTTTATTGGATTTGATGAACAATGGAAAGATGCTGAGAATCCGCTTGGATCTGAAAACCATTTCGGGCTCATAAACCTGAAATCGCAAGCCAAATTTGCCATCTGGGATTTGGTGGATGCAGGCACTTTCGATGGTTTAACACGCGATGGAATGCCCATTACTAAAACCTACAATGGCGACAAAGACGCGCTGATGAGCGATGTAAAAGTTCCGCCCACCGACAATGAAATTCAGGCACGAAAATAAAAACCGTATGAAAGCATTGACCAAATTCTTATTCACAATTTCCATTATTCTTCTTTTGATGAATAGTTGTATGAAACCGGAACCATTAAATTTTGAGGTTTTTGAAACATCGGAAAGTGGCCACCAACTTACCAAATTAACAAAATTCCCTTCCGTTGAGAAAACTTTGGAGATTTCCATTTTACCGGAAGAAAAGTTTCAGACTATTACTGGGTTTGGCGGCTCCTTTACCGAAGCTTCTGCTTACCTGCTCAATCAGTTGAGCCAAGAGAACAGGGATAAAATCCTGGAAGCCTATTTCGGTGAGACAGGCGCAAGGTATTCTTTGACCCGCACCCATATAAACTCCAGCGACTTTTCACTGGGCAACTATTCTTATGCCCCAGTGGAAGGCGATAAGGAGTTGGAGCATTTTTCAGTTGACGAGGACATGGACGACATCATTCCCATGATAAAAAATGCCATGGCCATTTCAAAAGATGGGTTCAAAATCATTTCCTCGCCCTGGACTGCTCCCCCATGGATGAAGGACAACAACGACTGGCGCGGCGGAAAGCTCTTGCCTGAATATTATGATACCTGGGCTTTGTTCTTTTCAAAATACATTGAGGCTTATGGTGAACAAGGAATTGACATTTGGGCATTAACAGTAGAAAATGAACCCCTTGGCAACGACAGCAACTGGGAAAGCATGCATTTTACGCCGGAGGAACAAAACGAATTCGTTAAGAATCACCTGGGTCCAAGATTGAGGGATGACGGACACCAGGTTAAAATTCTGGGTTTTGACCAGAACCGCGACGAAGAGTTAAAAAAATGGGCAGATGCCATGTTTGATGATGAAGAAGCAAAAAAATTCTTCGACGGTACTGCTGTACACTGGTATGCCAGCACTTTTGATTTTTTTCCTGATGCCTTGCAGTATACTTATCATAAAGCACCTGGCAAGCATCTGATTAATACGGAAGCATGCATAGATGCGGAAGTACCCGAATGGGAAAATGATCAATGGTACTGGTCGAAGGAAGCCACAGACTGGGGTTATGACTGGGCTCCAGAAGAACATAAGTACTTGCATCCAAAATATGTTCCTGTGTTCAGGTATGCCCGTGATATTATTGGCTGCCTTAACAACTGGGTAGATGGATGGGTTGACTGGAACATGGTGCTCGACAGGCAGGGCGGCCCCAATTGGGCGAAAAACTGGTGTATTGCCCCTGTTATTGTTGACCCTGATATGGACGAAGTGTACTTCACCCCCTTATATTATACCCTGGCTCATTTCAGCAGGTTTATAAGGCCCGGCGCCATTAGAATTGGCTTTACAAGTCCTGATGAGAACCTGCAGATTACAGCAGCTCAGAACCTTGATGGCAGTATTGCCGTAGTCATTTTCAATCCTACTGAAGAAGCCAGTGGAATCCGCCTTTCTTTAGGTGGAAATGCCTTTGAATTCTCCATAAACGGAAAGGCTATTCAGACAGTTTTAATCACAGGTCAGGAAAAAATCATTGCCGCAATATAACCATAAACTAAAATCACCACCATGTCAACCCACGTTACCCCATTAAAAGACAGGGTCCCTTTAGGGCAAAAAGCAGCTTTTGGAGCAGGCCACCTGGTCAATAACCTTTTGCCTGGATCATTAGGTATTTTCATGTTCTTTCTACTTACGGCCTTTGGCATGGATCCATTTCTTGCAGGCCTTCTAGGTGGCTTACCGAGATTTTTCGATGCCATTACTGACCCTATCATGGGCTATATCTCGGACAACACCAAATCGAGGTTTGGGCGCCGAAAACCTTACATTTTTTTTGGGGCCATTCTGAGCGGAGTGCTTTTTGCCGTGTTATGGCAACTCAACCCGGATAATTCGCAGATGT
Organism: Bacteroides sp.; assembly: GCA_036351255.1. Taxonomy (NCBI): domain Bacteria; kingdom Pseudomonadati; phylum Bacteroidota; class Bacteroidia; order Bacteroidales; family Bacteroidaceae; genus Bacteroides; species Bacteroides sp. The sequence continues at coordinate 107,319 of JAZBOS010000128.1, read as the reverse complement.
ACAATTTCTGGTATTTTCTCATCCTTTCTATGGTTTACCTGATTGGAAATACCATGTTCTCGACCCCCCTAATAGGGCTGGGATACGAAATGACATTCGATTACAACGAGCGAACCCGGCTGATGGGTTTCTCGCAAACCATCGGGCAAATTGCCTGGATGATCGTTCCCTGGTTCTGGGTGCTTATTGCTAATCCAAACTTATTTGATTCGCAAGCCATTGGTGTTCGTCGGCTTTCCATTATAGTTGGAGGGATATGCATGATTTTGGGTCTGATGCCGGCTTTGTTTTGTAAAGAAATTGACCAGGCAAACCTAAGCAACAGAGACGACCTCACCATAAAGAATATTGCCAAAAACTTTAAGAGCCTCATACATAATATGGTGCTTATTTTCAAGAACATTACATTCGTGAGACTTTGCGCTGCCACCTTTCTGGTTTTCAATGGCTTCCAAATGGTTGCATCCTTTAGTTACTTCATCATTGTTTTCTACATGTTCAAAGGTGATTATGGCCTTGCCGGCACCTGGCCCGCATGGTTCTCTACCGTTAGTGCGCTGGCTACCGCATTTCTGGTTATTCCGATTATTACCAAGATGGCCAACAAATGGGGCAAAAGAAATGCCTTTATTGCCTCCACGGCCATCTCAATGGTAGGATACGCATTGAAATGGTACGGCTTCAATCCGGAAATTCCATGGCTAATGTTCATGCCGCTGCCATTAATGGTATTTGGTATTGGTGGCTTGTTTACCCTGATGATGAGCATGACAGCCGATGTATGCGACCTGGATGAACTGAACAATGGCATGCCCCGTAAAGAAGGCACCTTCGGGGCCATTTACTGGTGGATGGTGAAACTCGGGCAGGGCTTGGCGCTCGTATTGGGCGGACTTGTGCTTAAACTGGTTGGCTTTGATCAGAATGCTGCACTTCAAACCACCGAAACAATCACCCGCCTGAGACTTGCAGATATCATCATACCTGCCTTGACGGCCGGCCTGGCTATCCTGGTCATGTGGAATTATGACCTGACAGAAGAAAAAGCCCGTGAAATAAAAGATGAGCTGGTACGACGCAGAGGGGAGCTATAAAATAAGAGCGCGTTTTTAATAATTGGATTTTTTGAATTTAAATAACTTGAAATATGTCATTCAGAGCGGAAAAGTATCTAAAATTCAGGGGATCAAAAAGCATCCCCGCCGAAAACTTTCTCGACGACAAGTCGCCTGAGTATCTAAAAAATTTGTTCCTGGAAATCCTTCATGGTGGGGTCCACGGTTTTTGTTTCAGCCTTTACGAGGAAGGACAAGGGCCTGGAGATATTATTCCGGAAGCGCAAATAAGAAAAAGGATGCAGATCCTTAAAAAGCACACCAGCTGGATTCGTTCCTTTTCGTGCATTGAAGGCAATGAATTAATCCCCCAGATTGCCAAAGAATATGGGCTGAAAACCCTTGTGGGTGCATGGCTGGGCGATGATCCGGAAAAAAACCAGGAAGAAATCGAAGGCCTGATCCGGCTGGCCAAAGAGGGTTATGTTGACATTGCCGCCGTAGGAAATGAAGTACTTTACCGCAATGATTTATCCGAAGATGAGCTCCTCGAATTTATCCGGAAGGTAAAAAAAGAAATTCCTGAAATTCCAGTGGGATACGTTGATGCCTACTATGAATTTGTGGTCAGGCCCGAAATAACGGAGGCCTGCGATGTGATCCTTTGCAACTGCTACCCTTTTTGGGAAGGCACTGATTTCAGGTATTCGCTGCAACACATGCAACAAATGTTTCAGCAAGCCAAAAGCGCCGGTAAGGGTAAGAGAACCATTATTACCGAAACGGGATGGCCCAGCAAAGGCGGAAACCTGGGTGGTGCTATTCCATCGGTGGAACATGCCGTAAAATATTTCATCAACACCCAGCTATGGTCTAATGACGATGATATTGAAGTGTTTTACTTCTCTTCGTTTGATGAATCATGGAAAGTGGGAGCCGAAGGTGAAGTAGGCGCATACTGGGGAATCTGGGATCATTTGGGAAAACTGAAATTTGTCGATGAACTTGTTTAAAAAACTTGGAATAAAACCCGGAAGGGCCATTTGCTATTCCGGTTTCCGTAAAGGCCAAAATCCTGGAGGAGTTTATCCATCGTATGACGAGATAAAGGAGGATTTACTAATCCTTCAGGGGCATTGGAAATATCTTCGGCTGTTTGATTGCGATCAGCACGCAGATACTATTCTGGAAGTCATCAGCAAGGAAAAGTTTGATTTTCAACTGATGCTGAGTGCTTATATCACCGCCGAAATGAATAACTTCAATTGTCCCTGGAATGGTGGGGTTTACTCCGAGGAACGCCTGGAAATAAACCGGGTTCACAACCAAAACAGTATTAACAGGTTGATTGAATTTGCCAATCAATACCCTGATATTGTTTTTTCTCTTTCAGTTGGAAATGAGGCTTGCGTAGAGTGGACCGACCATTATGTGCCGCAAAACAAAGTGCTGGATTATGTAAAACAAGTGAAAAGCCAAACCAAACAACCTGTTACTTTTTGTGAGAACTATGTGCCCTGGTTGGTAAAACTGGATAAACTGGCAGAAGAGGTGGACTTTATTTCCATACATACCTATCCTGTTTGGGAATACAAGCATATCAATGAATCACTTGATTACACCAAGGAAAATTTTTATTCTGTTGCAAAGAAATACCCCAATAAGCCGGTGATCATAACTGAAGCAGGCTGGGCCACTAATTCAAACGGAAGAGGGATAAATCCTGAAAATGTAAATGAAGAGTACCAGAAAATATATTTTCAGAACTTGATGGAATGGGCAGAAAAAGAAAATATCCTAACTTTCTTTTTTGAAGCTTTTGATGAATTCTGGAAAGGCTCACCTGAACCTTTGGAACCCGAAAAACATTGGGGCCTGTTTAAAATAGACCGGACGCCAAAACTGGCGGTTAAGCACCTTCAAAAACAAAAATAAGTGGTACCTTTATGTAAAACAGCAATTTAAGCATTTTCAACATAAATTTTTTTTAAAATGAATGTTCTTTTTTAACCTTAAACCTGAATCTATTATGAAAAAAACTACAATTTTCTTAATGATGCTTATTGCATCATTAATGAGTTTTGCTCAAAATGGCCCGATCGATTTTGAACCGGGTGGGCACGGAGCCGACTGGACGTGGACAGTCTTTGAAAACGATACCAATCCTGCATTGGAGATTATTACTAACCCTGATCCGTCAGGAATCAACACTTCTGCAACAGTAGCCAAGTTCACAGCTTTGCAGGCAGGTCAGCCTTGGGCTGGTGTTGAATCTGCCCATGGCACAACTGACCTCGGCCCATTTGTGCTGGATGCGACCAATTCCACAATTAAAATTATGGTTTGGAAAACAGTTATCAGCGATGTGGGCATTAAATTGGTCTCAGCAAATGGCTGGGCACAAGTAGAAATTAAGGTTCCGAATACCTTGGTAAACGAGTGGGAAGAACTTACTTTCGACTTCTCAGCATATCTTAACCCTCCTGAAGAAGAAGGTCAGTTGGATCAGGTGGTTGTATTCCCTGATTTTGATCTGGAAGGAAGAGAACAGGACAATATTATTTATTTTGATAATATTACCTTCAATGCTGGAGGAACCACACCTGACGGCCCTACTGTGGCTGCCCCAACCCCTACCGAAGATGAGGCCAACGTGCTTTCCATTTTCAGCGGTGCTTACACCGATGTGGCAGGGACCAATTTTAACCCAGGATGGGGACAATCTACCGTGATGTCTTTTGTTGAAATTGCTGGAAATGAAACATTAAAGTATGCCAACTTCAATTACCAAGGGACTGAATTTGCCAGTGCACTTAATGTTACGCAAATGGAAACCATACATATTGATATGTGGACGGCCGATGCAACTGTAGTGAATTTTACCCTGATCAGCCCAGGACCAAGTGAAATTGTATATTCATTACCAATTACACCAAACCAATGGGTTAGCTACAACATTCCGTTGACGGAATTTGCTGACGTAGTTGATTTGGCCAATGTAATCCAGTTCAAGTTTTTCGACGGAGATGGATCCCCAACCATATTCCTTGATAATATTTATTTTTACAAGGATGGCTCAGGACCAACCGAAGGGCCCAATGCCCCCATCGATTTTGAAGAAGGCGGATACGGCGCCGACTGGACTTGGACAGTATTTGAAAATGATACCAATCCTGCGTTAGAAATTATCGACAATCCTGATCAATCAGGAAATAACACTTCTGCTAAGGTGGCCAAATTTACGGCACTGCAGACCGGACAACCTTGGGCTGGTGTTGAATCTGCTCACGGGACAACTGACCTTGGTCCATTTGTACTGGATGAAACAAATTCCACCATCAAGATCATGGTGTGGAAAACTGTAATCAGTGATGTAGGCATAAAGTTAATTGCCAACAGCGGTTGGGCTCAGCCTGAAATTAAAATAGCCAACACCTTGGTTAATGAATGGGAAGAACTTACTTTTGACTTTTCTGGTCTTCCAAACCCGCCAGAAGCTGAAGGTCAATATGATCAAATTGCTATTTTTCCCGACTTTGATCTGGAAGGCAGAGAGCAGGACAATATTGTCTATTTCGATAACATAACCTTCTCGGCGGCTGGCAGTGGCGGTGCTCCTCAGGTGCCTGCAGGTCTGGCTGTTTCAAACATGATAGGTGAAACTCCGGTTGGAGATGGAGAATTATTCATTGCTTGTGGCCCCAACCAGGTAGGTGGCGATGTGGTTTATAAAATGTTTTACTCAAAAACTGCCGAAGCCCCTGCTGATCCTACCACTGCAACCGAATATATTTTTGGTTCGACTGCTGGTGATGGTGATGGCATCAATGCATTCGGTTTTGTGCTCGGAGGACTCGAACTTGGCACCAGTTATACTTTCTGGCTGTATCAATACAACACCGTTGAAGAATTATTCTCTCCCGGTGCTGCAACTGCAAGTGCTGTTTCAGGTGGTGGGGGAACCACACCAGAAGGGCCCAATGCTCCCATCGACTTTGAAGAGGGTGGCTATGGCGCCGACTGGACCTGGAACGTGTTTGAAAACGATACCAATCCTGCACTTGAAATCATTGCAAATCCCGACCAATCTGGGGCAAATACATCAGCCACTGTGGCCAAATTTACAGCACTGCAAACCGGACAGCCCTATGCTGGGGTTGAATCAGCCCATGGCACAACTGACCTTGGTCCGTTCGTGCTGGATGAAACAAACTCTACCATCAAGATCATGGTATGGAAGTCTGTAATCAGTGATGTAGGCATTAAGTTGGTGGCCAACAGCGGTTGGTCGCAGCCTGAAATTAAGGTAGCCAACACCCTGGTGGATGAATGGGAAGAATTGACCTTTGATTTCTCTGACTTTCCAAATCCACCTGAAGCAGAAGGTCAATATGATCAAATTGTTGTATTTCCTGATTTTGATTTGGAAGGCAGAGAACAGGATAACATTGTTTATTTTGACAACATCACCTTTAATGCCGGAGGTACAACGCCTGACGGCCCAACGGAAGGAGCACCAACCCCAACCCAGGATCCGGCTGACGTGATTTCCCTGTTCAGTGATGCCTACACAGATGTCCCTGTTGATACCTGGAGAACTGATTGGTCACAAGCAGCCTATGAAGAAGTAACCATTGATGGTAATCCTACCAAAAAATATTCGAGCCTCGACTATGTGGGGATTGAAACAGTGGCAAACCAGATTGACATAACCAGTATGACACATTTCCATTTGGATGTTTGGTCTGCAGATTTCACAACATTCCGCGTGAAACTTGTTGACTTTGGTCCTGATGCTGGTTATGGCGGTGGTGACGACACCGAGCACGAAGTTGTATTTACCGATTTAACCCAGGGTGAATGGGTGAGTCTGGATATTCCCCTGGATGATTTTACTAACCTTGCGGGAAGACAAAATATTGCGCAGTTAGTTTTATCTGGCTTGCCAACCGCAGCATTCACGGTTTATGTCGACAATGTGTTCTTCTATTCTGACGGAACCAGCGTGAACGAGCTTGATGCCGCCCAGAGTCAGGTTAGGTTGTATCCAAACCCCGTCAATTCGGGCCAAGTGGTGACTCTCAACGCCCAGGTAAAACAATTGGAAGTGTTTGACCTTAGCGGAAGAATGATCCTTTCAACCAACGCTTCCAAAATAAACACCGGCGGCATGAACCGGGGAGTTTATTTCGTGAGAATTCAAACATTGAACGGAGGATTGCAAACCCAAAAACTGATTGTGAAGTAAATTTAATTTCATTTAAAAAAAGCCGTCTGTAAAAGGACGGCTTTTTTCTCTTTTTCTCATCGCATTTTAAAATTGTTTTATTACATTTATTAAAACTTCAAAAAAATGTCTTCAGAAACTATCCTAATCATCATTGGTGCTATCCTTGTTTTGATTGCGATTGTGGATAGCATTTCATTTCGAGGAGCTTCACTGGATTTAATAAATATTAAATTAAAAATCCCGTTGGCTATATTGGGTATTTTATTAATCTTTTATGGCGCATACGCCTATGTGGGTGCAAATATGCCAGGCCAGATTGAACAACCAGTATTAGGAAGCAAAAGACAAATAGAATATCCGGTAAAAAGTGTTCAGGTAATTTCGCCGGTTGAAAATGACTCTGTAAAATGCAGGATTTTAACTTACGGCGTTTATCCAGAATCGCATGAAAAAGATATTTGGGTTCTGTTAAAACCCAGTAACAATTTATATTATCCTCAGTCTGATCATACCAATACTTCGTATAAAAGAAATGGTGAATGGCAGGTTATCACTCGTTTTGGAGGCGATAAAGGAGAAAAGTATGATATCATTGTATATGAAACTGATTCATATACATCAGCGTTTTTTAGCACCACCATTCAACAATGGAATGAAAAACAGTTATTTCCTGGCCTGGAGTTAGAGGAAATTCCTGCAGGAGCCCGTGAAGTTGACAGGATTAGTGTTTATTTGCAAGAGAATTGCAGGGGGGTATATTAATTATCCGGGAAGATAATTGGTATCTTACACAGGATTGGCAAAAAGAATACGAGGTATATCCTAATACATGTCGGAAACCTACAGTATTTTTTATTATATTGCATAAATATAAATACTGACGACACAGAAAACATTTGAAGGCTTCTTTTATCCTTTTATTTTTATTTTTTTTCGGCACTTTTTCGCTAACAGGGCAAAATTTTCCGGAAAAAGGAGTTCCTTTGCTTGAAAACTTTTCACCTTCTGACTTTCATAACAAAGGAAAAATATGGGATATTGCATCAGCGCCCAATGGCATAGTTTATATGGCCGCCGATCTGGGTTTGCTGGAGTACGATGGCAAAACCTGGAACAGTTACAAAGGGAGTAGCGGTATAACCCGTGCCTTATTGGTTCTTAATGATTCGATCATTTATTCTGGTTCGGATTTGGATTTTGGAGTCTGGAAAAAAAATAAATACCAGGCCTTTGAATACATTTCTTTATACCCATTTCAGCAAGATCTTTTTGAGTTGTATGAAGAGTTTTGGGACGTTCACTTGCTTGAGGACAATGTCATTTTTGTTTCAGCACAAAATATTTACATATACAAAAATGAACAACTTACAAAGATAGCGGCACCAAGTAAATTTACCGACTGCTTTTTCTCTAACGATAACCTGTATTTTGCAGATGAAACATTTGGCCTTTATCAGTTCGCCGATCTTTCACTCAACCTTGTTTTCAGTTTCCCGGATACAATAAAATTCCAGATTTCCGGAATATTTCAGAAAAACGAGGATACTATTATTGTCACCAAAAACTCCGGGCTTTACCGATATTCAGGAGGCCAGCTCAGCCCCATTAACAACAGCTTATCGCAAAATTTAAAAACTGCGAATGTTTTTAGCTTTGAACACATTGACAAAAGTTACCTGGCTTTTGGAACTGTGTTGAAAGGTTTGTACATCGCTGATCTTGATGGAAAAATAATTCATCATATAAATAAAAATAAGGGATTACCCAATAATACTATTTTAAGTTTACATTACAGTCCTGCAGGGAAATTATGGATTGGAATGGATTATGGAATCGCTGCGCTAAACCTTAAGAACAACATTAGTTATTTTTTTGATTACAGGGGAGATTTTGGGACAGGGCATACCGCATGTCTGAAAGAAAACATATTTTTTCTTGGAACAAACCAGGGGTTGTACAAGGCAAACTGGACAGATCTCAACAACGATGCTGAGTTTATTCGTTTTCAGCTCGTTTCAGGGTCAGAAGGACAAGTCTGGACCCTCGAAAACATCGACAATAATTTGTTAATCGGTCACGATCAGGGTTTATTTGTTTTAGAAGGAAATACCATCCGTCAAATTAGCAATCAGCACGGAGTATGGACTATCGTTCCTTACAAGGATTTTTTATTGACTGGAAATTACAATGGCATCTCCATTTTTAAAAAATCGGATAACAATTGGGTGTTTTTTAAAAAAATGGAACTTATTCTTGGTTCCTGTAATCAGCTGATCTTAGAGAATGACAACATTTTATGGGTCAATATCCCCAATTTTGGTGTAATCAGGGCTTCCCTGGATAATAAGCTGTATCCCCTTGAGAGACAGATCTTTCCTGAAAAGGATTTTGAAGGAACCAATCCTTTCCTGTTTCAAAACAACAAAGGCATTCACGTGATTACGAATAAATCTCAGTATACTTTCGATTCCATTGCCAACAAATTTTTACAAGATACAGGAGTGGTAAGCTATCCCAACATTGATTATCTTTTGCCTGGATTCTATAAACCTATTGAACTGCACCCGGAGTATAATTTTTTTCCGGTTTACAACGGTTTTGCATTTCAATACCTAAATTCTGCAGAAGAAAAGCTAGCTGCCTTCAACAACCCTGTTTTACGTAAAATTCAAGCCTTCAATAACAAAGAAAAAACCCTGTATTTCAATGGTGCAACGATTTCTTCCAGGCTAAACAACCTGAGAATTGAATTCATTGTTCCAAACCAAAACAATGTTTTATACCAGTTCAAACTTAGTGATGAAGAAAACTGGACTCCCTGGACATCTGATAATAATTTTGATCTGTTTAATTTAGATTTTGGGAACTTTACACTTCTGGTTAGAGCAAATTTAAATGGGAAAATAACAGGATCACGGGAGGTTTCATTCCAAATTGCGGCTCCGTGGTATCATTCCTGGTTTGCTTATGTTTTTTACGTTGCCTTACTGTCATTGTCCATCTATCTTGTTCGCGAACGGCAAAAATTGACCCTGAAAAAAGAAAAGAAAAAGATGTTGATCAGGGAACAGCAATCGCTAAGACAGCAAGCCGAAAAATACAGACAAGAAATTCTGCTTCTAGAGCAGGAACGGCTTAAAGTGGAATCGGACCAGCTCAAAGATCTATTAAAAAACAAGACCGTTGAACTGGCAAAGAAAGCAAAAGAGAATGAAGATAAAAATCGCCTGCTTGTCATTCTGAAAGAGAAATGCGACGATGCACAAAAAAATCCTGCCCTGGCTAAAATGAAATGGAGTGAAATGCAAAGATTATTGGACTCCTACCTAATTGTGGATGACAAAACCTTTGAGATACAAATGGATGAATTGCATCAGGAGTTTTTCAAAAAATTAAAGGAGCAATTTCCAGCCTTGTCTGTCCATGATTTGCGTTTGTGTGCATATTTAAAAATTGGTTTAAACTCGAAGGAAATCGCCGACATCCTGAATATCCTTCCATCAAGTGCTTTTATCAGCCGTTCGCGACTCAGAAAGAAGTTGAACCTAAAAACGGACGAGGATCTGCATGACTTTCTGAATGCCATTTAATAACTTTTTGTATTCCTGTTCGGAATGAAAGAGCTCGGATAAATCACCAAACCTCTTTTCTTTTCAAAATTTTCCTTCTTCTCATAATGCGATTACGCCTACAAAATGATTTTTCCTGATTACCGGATGGGAAACCTAATCCCCAAATAAAATTAAACTCAAAATACTGTATTTGTGACTGTTGCGTACTCAATCAGGATCTTATTCGAAGACCAGAAAGAAAATCCATCTCTTGCAAATCCTTGCCAGGCCTAATCTGCTTCATAGTTCAGACGTAGTTAACACGTAGTTAACACGTAGTTCAGACGTAGTTTATTCGGTTTTGCACGTCTGAACTACGTCTAAAATACGTTTAAAATACGTGTCAAATCAAAATCAAATTCTTTTTGAAAAGCTTTGGGATGCCCCCTTTCCTAAGAGATGGAAACAGCAGGGGGTTCCGGGTAAAACTTTTTTCGAAAAACAGGCATTGGGGGTTATTATCCAAATCTTTTTCTTTTCACAATTTTCTTTCTGCGTATCATACGTTTCTGTCAATTAAACTATCTTTAAGTATTCGCAAAATAGAATTACCAAATTCTTTCATTTTGATTACCACACAGGTTTTGATTATCGGACAAGGACTGGCGGGCAGTTTGCTGGCCTGGGAGTTGTGGAAACATGGGGTGAATTTCATGGTGATGGACCCCGGCCTGCCCAATACTTCATCCAAGGCTGCAGCAGGGTTGTTTCACCCCCTGGTAGCCCGTAAAATTCTCTTAGCCGATAAGGTTGACGTCATGCTGCCTGCGCTGAGAAACTCGTACAAGGCCCTGGAAGACCTGCTGGAAGTCAAACTGCTTTTTAAAATCCCTTCGGCCAGGCTAATCCTGCCCCAAACCATCCCCGAATGGACAATGGCAAAGAATGGGGAGCTCAGCGGATATATCACTAGATTTTTCCCTGCGGGAAATATTGCCGGACTAAAACATGAAAAAGCGGCTGCAATTATTGGTCATTCAGGTTTTTTGGAGGTGGCGGGGCTGATTTATGCAATGGCCCGCTGGCTCAGAGAGAAAAACAGGCTTATCAACAACTTACTCGATTATGAAATGATAAGTTTCCTACCGGGCAGGGTCTTTGTCAATGGATTGATTCAAGCCGAGCAGATTGTATTTTGTGAAGGGCCTGGAGCACTCCAAAATCCCTGGTTCAAAGACTATGGATTATTAGCCAATAAGGGCGAAGTCATTGAGATCATTGCCGAGGGTTTGGAGGAGCAATACATCATCCGTGATGAGGTTTTTATCCTGCCTCTGGGCCAGCATCGCTTCCGTGTGGGCGCCACGTATAGTCACCAAAGCCTGGACTATGAGCCAACAGAGGAAGGGCTGCGCGAGCTAAGGGAAAAACTGGATAAAATACTTGAGGTGCCTTATGAGGTGGTTGACCACTGGGCCGGCATGAGGCCCGTGGCAAAAGATCGTTCTCCTGTAATGGGTTTCCACCCCCTCCACCCCCAGCTGGCCATCTTTAACGGGCTGGGATCTAAAGGCGTAATACAGGCACCTTGGTATGCAGCACAGTTGAGAAGATTGCTTACAGAAAAATCATTTAGCCTGCCAAAGGAGGTCAATGTAAGCCGCTTTTTTCGGACATTGTAAAAGCCACTGGTATTATGCGTATCTTTGCACTCGCCGTAAAAAATACATTTGACAAACGGCAAGAAGTCCCAGAATGATTGGGCAGGTTTAAACGTTAATAAAGGTCTGCGAAAGCAGTCGATGCGACAGAGAAACAGTCTGTCAATACCTCCGGAATATCATTCCCCCAAATTAAAGGTTTAAACAAAAAGCATTCTTTTTCATCAGACCGGTGAACAAGAACCTTTATTATTGATTCCGGTCTGAAAACAAATACTATATAATGACTTTTGAAAATTTAAATTTAATTGAGCCCATCCTCAGGGCTGTAAAGCATGAGGGCTATACCACTCCCACGCCGATCCAGGCAAAGGCCATTCCATTGGTCCTGAACAGGAATGATATTTTGGGTTGCGCCCAAACAGGCACAGGGAAAACGGCTGCCTTTGCCATCCCCATCATACAACTGCTTTCGCAAGAGACAAACCTGAATGGCGGCAAGCGTCCCATCAGGAGCCTGATCCTCACCCCTACCCGTGAGCTGGCCATACAAATCGGCGAAAGTTTCGCGGCTTATGGTCACCATACCAACCTCAGGTATCATGTCATATTTGGCGGTGTAAACCAGCACAGCCAAGTCAATGCCCTTAGAAAAGGCGTGGATATCCTGGTAGCCACACCCGGCCGCCTGCTCGACCTGATGAACCAGGGTCATGTAATCCTCGATAACATCCGGTTTTTTGTGCTGGATGAAGCCGACCGCATGCTCGATATGGGCTTTGTGAACGACGTAAAAAAAGTGATCGCACGCCTGCCTAGAAAAAGGCAGTCCTTGTTCTTTTCCGCTACCATGCCTCCTGCTATTGTACAGCTGGCCGATACCATATTGGTGAACCCTTCGAAGGTTTCCGTAACCCCCGTTTCGAGCACCGTAGATACGATCAATCAGTCCGTCTATTTTGTAGACAAGAAAAATAAAAAGAACCTGCTGATCGAAGTTTTAAAGGGAGACACCATCGACAGGGCACTGGTATTTACCCGCACCAAGCATGGTGCCGACAAGGTTTCACGCGACCTGAGCCGCGCCGGTATTATGGCCGAAGCCATCCATGGAAACAAATCGCAAAATGCCCGCCAGAAAGCGCTTAGCAATTTCAAATCAAGACAAACCAGGGTCCTTGTGGCGACCGATATCGCTGCCAGGGGAATTGATATCGACGACCTCTCGCATGTGATCAACTTTGAACTGCCCAACATCCCCGAATCCTATGTGCACCGCATTGGCCGCACCGGCCGCGCCGGCGCCAACGGTTCTGCCATTGCATTTTGCGATACGGAAGAAAAAGCATATCTGAAGGACATCCAGCGCCTGATCGGAAGACAGATCCCAGAAACGGAAAATGTGATGTATCCGCTATTGAACCACACCATTACGCAAGAGATCCCTAAAGTCCAGCGGAAACCTTCCAATTCCTTTCAAAACCAGAGGAGAAGAAGATATTCATAAATCCCCCGACCTTCCTTTACAGGATTAGGGCCTTTTGCTGAAAGGCCCTAATCCTTATTCTCCTTTTGGTAGGTTCAAAGTCTTTGAAAACTAATCATTACCTGGTCATCAGGGCTGCTTTCCTGTCCTTCTTCAAGGGCCTGAAGGGTTTTCGTATATCAAGTCCTGCCTATTGAGGAAATAGATATTAACAGGTAATCAACTTTTTAGCTATTCACTCTAAAAATTTGATGAGATTTTGTAAATTTCAAAAATATTTTTTTGTAACACCTCCCCAAGAGCAAAATTATTGGTTTTCAATTTAATTTGAGAGCATGGAAAAAGTCTCATTTCCAAACGAAGGCAGGGATCCGGAGGATATCCTCCGGGAGCTGGAAGAAAGGCGCGGGGAAGATATCCACTGGAAAAAAGGTAAGGTATGGAGCCTGGTTTATTACCTGAATGATGAACACAATGAACTGTTGCAGAAAGCCTACACGAGTTATTTTTCAGAGAACTACCTGAATGCTTTTGCATTCCCCAGCCTAAAAAAAATGGAGGCTGAGGTCCTTTCATTGACTGCTCAAATGCTGCATAACCCCCAGGCCGTTGGAACGATGAGTTCGGGAGGCACCGAAAGCATCATCCTGGCCATGTTCACCTACCGCGAATGGGCCCAGCACAAATACAAAAACCGTAAAAGGAACAAGATCCTGGCGCCTGCCACGGTTCACCCCGCCTTCGAGAAAGCGGCCCACTTGCTTGATATGCAGTTAGTTCGGGTTCCTTTGGATGATCACTTCCGAATGGATGCCAGGGCCCTGCAGAAACGCATCAATAACGACATCCTGGTGGTGGTTTGCGGCGCGCCCAATTATCCCTATGGTATTATCGATCCGGTAGAGGATATTGCCAGGATCGCCCAGGAAAACAACCTCCCCCTGCACGTGGATGCCTGTGTAGGAGGATTTATCCTTCCCTGGGCCGGGAAACTGGGATACTGGGATGAGCCCTGGGACTTTCGCCTGCCTGGCGTTACCTCTATCTCGCTCGACATACACAAGTTTGGATTCAGCGCCAAGGGAACTTCATTGATCATGTATAGCAGCATGGATTACCTGCGCAACCAATTCTTCATCTCCACCGAGTTTCGCGGCGGGGTGTATGTTTCGCCCACTATCCTGGGCACCCGCCCGGGTGGAGCCATCGCGGCTGCCTGGGCAACCATACAGCACCTGGGCCAGAAAGGCTATATGGAAAATACCCGCCGCCTCATTGAAGGCAAAAACCGCCTCGCCGAATTCTTTCACTCCATCCCCGAACTGGAAGTACTCGGAAATCCCAAAATCAACCTGCTGGCATACCGCACAAAACTTAATAAACCCGACATCTTTGTTATTGCCGACTACCTGGAGGACAAAGGCTGGCTAGTCGACCGACAGCAACTCCCCCCTTGCATCCACCTTACCATTCTGCCCAGTAACCTGCCTGCTATTGACGAATATATGAAAGATGTAAAGGCTGCCCTGAATTATGCCCTAGCCAATCCTCAGGCTGAAGCTAAAGGAAATGCGGCCATGTATGGAATGATGGCGAGAATCCCATTACGTGGAGTGGTGAAGAAAAACCTGATCAAGCTGTTTGAGGAAATATACCAGCCCTCACAAGAAGAGCAGGTGAAAGAGATTACATCCACTTCACAACTGGTCGGTCCAATGAACCGTATATTGGCATTCTGGAACCGCTTGAAATCGAGGTTTTGAATTGCTTAAATGTAACCGGGGCAGCCCTGAAATATAGCAAACGATTGCAATCATTGCGTTTGCCAGACCAGAACTGCCCCGGGTTCCTGTATTTTATCCTTTACAGGAAATAAAAAAATTAAAACAAGTCGAAACGGTCGAGGTTCATTACTTTATTCCAGGCAGACACAAAATCCCTAACCATTTTCTCCTTTCCATCAGCACAGGCATACACCTCTGCCACGGCTCTGAGTTCAGCATGATGACCAAAAACCAGGTCGGCTCGGGTAGCCGTCCATTTGGTCTTTCCTGTCTTGCGATTGAAACCTTCAAATATCTCCTTCGATTCGGAAACGGGCTTCCATGCAGTATTCAGGTCGAGCAGGTTCACAAAGAAATCATTGGAAAGGACTCCGGGGCGGTCGGTAAGGATGCCGTGTTTAGATCCATCAAAATTGGCATTCAGAGCGCGCATACCGCCCACAAGAACCGTCATCTCGGGTGCTGTTAGCTTGAGCAGCTGGGCTTTGTCGATCAATAGCTCCTCCGTGCGCATTGCAAACTTGGCTTTAAGGTAGTTGCGGAAGCCATCAGCAGCGGGTTCGAGTGCTTCGAACGAAGCCGCATCAGTCTGATCCTGCGAGGCATCCATACGCCCAGGAGTGAAAGGTACAGATAGGCTTACGCCTGCATCCTGAGCGGCTTTTTCAACTGCAGCGCAGCCAGCCAGCACGATCAGATCGGCCAGGGAAACCTTTTTTCCATTGGTTTGCGAGGCATTAAAATCCTTCTGAAGACTTTCCAGGACGTCCAGTACCTGGGCTAGTTCTTTGGGATTATTAACCTCCCAGTCTTTTTGCGGAGCCAGTCTGAGGCGCGCCCCGTTGGCCCCTCCACGCTTATCCGAGGCGCGGAAGGTGGAAGCTGAGGACCAGGCGGTGCGTACCAGCTGCGATACGGTCAACCCAGTTCCAAGGACCTTTTTCTTCAGGGCTCCAATATCATTGCCGTCAATCAGTTTATGATTAACAGCTGGAATAGGGTCTTGCCAAATAAGATCTTCCTCAGGCACCTCAGGTCCAAGGTAGCAAGCCCGCGGTCCCATATCGCGATGAGTCAGCTTAAACCAGGCACGGGCAAATGCGTCGGCAAAGGCTTGAGGGTTCTCATAAAAACGCCTGGATATCTCCCCATACACCGGATCGAAACGAAGCGAGAGGTCAGTGGTTAGCATGGTACGGGGATGCTTTTTGTTGGGATCCTGTGCGTAAGGCACATCTTTGGGGCTGTTTTTAGCCACCCACTGATAGGCCCCTGCAGGGCTTTTGGTCAGCTCCCATTCATTTTCAAAGAGGTTCTTGAAAAATAAATGGCTCCATTTTGTGGGGGTCTGCGTCCAGGTCACTTCCAGGCCACTGGTAATGGTATCGTCGCCTTTACCTGTTTTAAAGGCGCTTTTCCACCCCAGGCCCATCTCTTCCATGCCGGAGGCTTCGGGTTCAGGCCCCAGCAGGCCGGCATCGCCGGCACCGTGGCATTTCCCAAAGGTATGCCCACCTGCAATCAGAGCTACGGTCTCTTCATCGTTCATGGCCATACGTTCAAAAGTCTGTCGAATGTCTTTGGCAGCAGCCAGTGGATCTGGATTCCCATTGGGTCCTTCGGGATTTACATAAATTAGCCCCATCTGCACGGCGGCCAGCGGATTGTCAAGGTCATTTTCCTCTTCGTAACGCTCCTTGTTGCCCAGCCATTCAGTTTCAGCACCCCAAAATACATCCTCCTCAGGCTCCCAATGATCTTCCCGCCCACCGGCAAAACCAAAGGTTTTAAAGCCCATAGACTCGAGAGCAACGTTGCCCGCTAGAACCATTAAATCGGCCCAGGAGATTTTGCGGCCGTATTTTTGTTTGATGGGCCAAAGTAGCCTGCGGGCCTTGTCCAGGTTCACATTGTCAGGCCAGCTGTTGAGGGGAGCAAAGCGTTGCTGTCCCCCTCCTGCTCCGCCTCGACCATCACCTGTACGGTAAGTACCGGCACTGTGCCAGGCCATGCGAATAAACAACCCGCCATAATGTCCAAAATCGGCCGGCCACCAGTCCTGCGAATCGGTCATAAGCTTTTGAAGGTCCGCTTTTATGCCATGAAGGTCAAGCGTCTTGAATTCTTCAGCGTAATTAAAATGCTCACCCATAGGGTTCGACAGCTGTGAATGCTGACGAAGGATATTTAGTTTCAACTGGTTCGGCCACCAGTCGCGATTCTGGGTACCACCCCCGCCAAACTTGGCCTTCCCGCTTGCACCTGTCACAGGGCATTTGCTGTTATTGTCTGATTTATCTCCCATAATGAATATTGATTTTGGTTTGAAATAAAGTTTTCCATAAATATAGAAAATGTTTCTAAAAATGAACTTGAAGACTAAAACTATTTAACAAAATCCCAAACTGAAAGAATAAACTTTTAAGCGAAAGCAAGTCATTCACTTGATTTGGTCGTCTCTGAAGGGATTCAACAAATTCCTTGTTGATCATGTAAAGTCGGCTGTTGTAATGGTCCTGTGGGAAGGTATTTCCTTCATGAAAGCCATCGAAATCAAAGGCCGTGAAATTAAACTCGCAAGCCGAGAGCTCCCAGTTGTCCTCACCCATTTAAAGAAGCGGCAACCCTTGGGTGCGGCATATGATGGGACGGTATGCGTAGATCACTCAGCGATGATTCACCAGAAAATGACAAGCCTTTTCAACAGAAGGTGCCTGTCCTTTTTGCAATTCAGGTCCAGCCTGCTCCAGGATGGCATAATATTCTACTGGGAAAATGCTGAAGTCAATGCATCAGTGATCAAAGCCTTCCCTGCACAGGAGATGAGGGGCGTGCAAGGCAAAATGCCGGGTGCACTGCTGGTCGAGCTCTTCGCGCAAAGCAAAGTATTTTTGAAGGGCTTGTGATTTTGGCATGGGTAAAGGTAACCATTATCCCGTTCAGGCCTTATTTCCCCATTTTTTCGACCCTGTGCCAATGGGCTTTCAGTTTTTTCTTTAGAATGATGGAGGCCAGTCTGAGCAAAAACAACTTTCTAATCTCCATATGATGATTTTCATCCTTTATTTGCGGGTTCCCCAAAAGCTTTCCCATTTGTTTTTTGAAGAAATGACCAAGGGTCACCTGAAAGGAATAGCAACTCAAATAGAGGGCAATCCACGATTGGTAGAAGCGCCTGACTGGCATACGGGTCTGGGTGACGGCATGGGCATAGTCGAAATAATGGTAATCGAGAATGATATGTTCGCGGGATTCCTCATAGGACTCGGTTCCCGGAATAGGGGTTAAGATGGGGAAGATGGGGCTGTCGAGCCTGAGGCGGTGCACATAGGCCTTGAGCCGGTCAAAGTCTGCCTGTTCAAATGAAGGCTGAATGAGAAAATGGGGCCTGAAACGGATGCCCAGCCTGTTTAAGATCCGGGCCGCTCCTTCGTTGCTGCCAATGGCATTTCTTTTATTCAGGGCTTCCAGGGTAGCGTCATCGGTACCTTCGAAGCCCACGCAAAGGTTTTCGAGGCCGATCTCCTTCCACTGGGCCATAAGCTCAGGGTGGCGGGTAATGGTATCGGAACGGCAGTAGCCCGAGTATTTCAGGCGGATGCCTTTTTCCCGAATCAGCTCGCCAAGCTTTTGCTGATAATCGGGCCTGAGAAAGGAGTTGTCGTCGGCAAAGAAAACGTGCTTAACGCCTTTGGGCAGGCTGGCAATTTCATAAAACACATCCTCGGGCTGGCGAATGACCACTTGGCCCCCACTCGACCTCCACACCGAGCAGAAGGTGCAGCGGTTGGCGCAGCCCCT
The DNA here is from genome assembly GCA_036351255.1 of Bacteroides sp. Classification (NCBI taxonomy): domain Bacteria; kingdom Pseudomonadati; phylum Bacteroidota; class Bacteroidia; order Bacteroidales; family Bacteroidaceae; genus Bacteroides; species Bacteroides sp. The sequence goes on along the minus strand of JAZBOS010000128.1, from coordinate 88,751 downwards.
GGTAGTATTGACCAGGCCCGTGGGCATAAACGAATCACTGCGGTAGCTCTTCAGGTATTTCTTCACAAGGTCCCTGCGCGGGTAGGGAATCTCGCTGGCTTTTAGATTGAAAGGGCTTTCGCTTCTGAAAACTCGACTGCCATTTTCAAGCATTTCAAGGCCCTCAACCCCATTAAAATCCTTTCCTTTTTTGAGGCTTTCCAGGAAGGCAGGAAAACTTTTTTCGGCCCAGCCAAGGAAAATGAAATCGACCGTTGGCAGGTGAAAATCCTGGGGAATCATCGTCGGATGATGACCGCCAACGACGGTGATGGCCCTGGGGTGCTTTTCGCGGATATGCCTTAATAATGCCCGGGCTTCAATGACATGGATGGTGCTGTTAACAGAAATACCAACCACATCCGGGGAAAAAAGCGTAAGCTGGCGATTCAGCTCACTGAAGGAATCCACACGCAAATCTATGATCTGAACCTCGTGGTTTGGAATGCAGGCGGCCAAAACCTCCAAACCAAGGGGTTCGAGACGGCCCGGAGCAATGCTGAACTTATTCTCAGGCGGTTGTATCAATAATACCCGCATGGCCTTCTGAGATTAGCACAATTGTTTAAATATAAATCATTTATATGAATTGTACAAGATCTGGAAGAAAGAAATTAAAGTTTTTTGCGCTTGATTTGGCTTTATGGTTTTTAGAGGTTAAATTTGCCTGCTTCAGTAAATAATTGTTTATCATCTTTTTTTCAAATTTTTAGAAAAAATTATAGAATTTAAATAAAAATGCTTTCAGATATTAAGCCCAAGGATCCTGAAGCGCTATTTTCAACACCCATTGTCCAGCAGACCACTTTCTGGTCGAAAGTCAAAGACCACTTGGGGGAGGAATCCCTGGCAATAGAATTCAAATCGGGGCGCTCTGCTTTGACGAATGACCCTGCCCAGAAGGGTGTGATACGATCGGATGTATTGCTTATGATCAAGCCAGTGAGCCGGCAGCATACTGTTGCTTATGTGCCCTATGGGCCTGAACTTGAGCCTTCGCAGGAGCAGCAGGGCTTGTTCCTCGAGGAGCTGTCGGAAAGCCTGCGACCCTTCCTGCCCAAAAACTGCATCTCCCTTCGTTACGACCTCTTCTGGGAGTCGCTGTGGGCTACCGACAGGCAGTTTTACGACCAGGACGGATGGTGGATGGGACCCCCAGGCAAATCGATGCAGGAACTACGATTCAATATGAATACCATCCGCTGGAATTTTCATAAGGCTTATTCCAACAACCTCCCCAGTAACACCATGTTCCTCGACCTGACTAAAAGTCCCGGGGAATTGCTGCAAGGCATGAAGCCCAAAACCCGCTATAATATCGGTTTAGCAACACGCAAGGGTGTGGAAGTGCTCGAGATGGGGATAGAAGATCTGGATGTCTGGTATGCACTGTATGGAGAGACTGCTACCCGCAACCATTTTTCCCTGCACGGCCTGGATTATTTCAGGGCAGTAATGGCGGCCCGCCAGGAACAAACCGACACCGAAGTGATTTTGCTGATGGCTGAGCACAAGGGTACTCCCCTGGCTGCCATGTTTCTGGTTCTTGCTGGTGGAAGGGCATCCTATCTTTACGGAGCCTCATCATCAGAGAACAAGCACCTGATGGGCACCTACGCCCTTCAATGGAATGCCATAAACGTCGCCAAACAAAGAGGTTGCCGTGATTATGATATGTTCGGCGTATCGCCTTCCCCTGACCCTTCCCATCCCCTGTATGGGCTTTATCGCTTTAAAGCAGGTTTTGGTGGACAAATATTCCACAGCATGGGCTGCTGGGATTACCCACTGATTGAGGATCAATATCATTATTTAACCTCAATGGAATTAAGCGAAAAAGGGTTCCATGTTCACAAATTTTAAAAAAAAATATTTTTGTATTGAAAAAACAATTTCCTTTGCAATCTGTTTAAATACAAACGCAAAAATGAGAAACTCAACCTATAGCACGCTGCACCATCATCACCATTCACAACTACGCGAGTGGTGGTCCGCAATTGGTATAGGTTAATAGCATACAGTTCTAATTAACCCATTATCCCGGGGAACTGCCAGTCAAAGGCAGTTCCCCGGTTTTTTTATCTTAAACAAGAAAGAAATAATACCCAATGAAAACACAAAAACTAACCCTTGCAATACAAAAAAGCGGACGCCTGAGCGATGGATCAAAAGATCTGCTGAAGCTATGCGGTATTAAAGTCAGCAACGGCAACAACCAGTTCAAGGCCGTAGCCGAGGGCTTCCCTATGGAAATACTGCTGCTAAGAGACGATGACATACCCCAGTATGTGGCTGATGGGGTAGCTGATATAGGCATTCTGGGAATGAACGAGGTGCTGGAGAAGAAAAAATCAGTGGATGTCATTCGTAATCTTGGATTTTCGCGCTGTCGCCTTTCAGTGGCTGTGCCCCGTAATGCCGAATACACCGGCCGCAGCTATCTGCAAGGCAAACGAATTGCCACCTCCTACCCTGCCATTCTTGAAGACTTCCTTGCAGAAAATAAGATCACTGCCGAGATCCATCCCATCAGCGGTTCGGTGGAAATCGCCCCTGGAATTGGACTGGCCGATGCCATTTTCGAGATCGTGAGCAGTGGCGGGACCTTGCTTAGTAATGGCCTGGAGGAAGTGGAAGTCATCATGAAAAGTGAGGCCGTGCTGATCGCCAATCCCAAGCTATCGCAAGAAAAAGAGACCTTGTTAAATAAGCTGACTTTTCGCATGGAAGCCGTGCAAAAAGCCCGACGCAACAAATACATCCTGCTCAACGCACCCGAAGATAAACTCGACAAGATTATTTCACTGATCCCCGGGATGAAAAGTCCGACGATTCTTCCCCTGGCACAGAAAGGCTGGGCATCCTTGCATTCCGTCGTCAGCGAAGACGACTTTTGGGAAGTCATTGACAACCTGAAGGAAGCCGGGGCCGAAGGAATTCTGGTGGTACCCATTGAAAAAATGGTACTCTAAAGAATGATTTAGAGTACTTATTTGAATTGAGGTATCATAACCTCATTATAGAATTGACTAGATCTTAACCATACAACAATGACAACCTGAAAACAATGACAACAATGATAACACTGACACCCCTTAATCCGGACTACGAAAAACTATCCGGTCTGCTCCCTGCCGTGGTGCAGGATGCAATGACGAATAAACTGCTAATGGTAGGATTCATGAATCCTGAGGCATTAGAAAAGACTGTTGCAAGTGGTCTGGTAACCTTTTTTAGCCGCAGCCGGAAAAAGCTATGGACCAAAGGCGAAAGCTCGGGCAATTTCTTGCATGTTTTGGAAATTATTCCCGATTGTGACAACGACACCCTGCTTATAAAAGCCCTTCCTGATGGACCTGTTTGCCATACCGGCCAGGATACCTGTTTCAACGAAAAGAATGAAGCCGATATGGGTTTTCTGAAAAAGCTGGAGGCCGTCATCGAGTCGCGCCGGGAAACCGGCGGACAGGAGAGTTATACGGCTCGCTTACTCGCTGGCGGTCCGCGAAAAGCGGCCAAAAAAGTGGGGGAAGAAGCCGTTGAGCTGGCAATGGAAGCCGACAACCCTGACAGCGAGCGCTTTTTGGATGAGGCTGCTGACCTGGTTTATCACCTGCAAGTTCTTCTAGCGGCCCGCAACCTGCGAATGGACGATATCGGCCGGGTGCTTGCCCTTAGACACAAAGAAGCCCTGATGCCAAAGCAATAAAAAGCCCAAAGCGTATTAGAACACAAAAACAAGTTAATAAAATGAGCATTCTTAAATATCACTCAAAAGAAAAATTGGCGCAAAACCTGCAACGGCCCTTGCAGCATGATCCCATTTTACGGCAACGGGTGCAGGACATTATCAGACAGGTGCAGACCGGAGGAGACGAATCACTTTTTCAACTTAGCAGAGAACTTGACCGGTTTTCAGGAAATAATCTGGAAGTTACAAAAGCTGAAATGAATGCAGCTTCAGAATTGGTAACCCAGGACCTGAAAGATGCCATAGCGCTTGCCAGGCAGAACATTGAGCGCTTTCATGCAGCACAAATGCCGGCAGACATTAGCCTGGTTACCCAGCCTGGCGTATTCTGCAGTATGCAGTTCAGGCCACTCCAAAGGGTTGGGTTGTATATTCCGGGTGGTACAGCACCCTTGTTGAGCACAGTGCTGATGCTGGCTGTGCCGGCCTTGGTTGCAGGCTGTAAAGAACTGATCATTTGCACACCCCCAGAGCCTGCGGCCGAATTACTTTACACGTTAAGCCTATTTAATGCCCGTGTCTTCAGGCTGGGTGGGGCGCAGGCCATTGCTGCCATGGCCTTCGGAACACAAACCGTACCAAAGGTTGATAAGATATTTGGACCTGGCAACCGCTATGTTACCGAGGCTAAGGTGCAGCTTGGTGCCATGGGAATACCCATCGATATGCCTGCCGGGCCTTCCGAGGTGCTGGTCATCGCCGATGAGAGTGCCAATCCCTCCTTTGTGGCTGCCGATTTGCTCTCACAGGCGGAACATGGAACTGACAGCCAGGTGGTTTTGCTGACCACCAGTGAAGAAATAATGACGGCCTCCATGAACGAGGTAAACAAGCAACTCTCCACCCTTCCACGTCGCGAAATAGCCGCAGCCTGCCTGGAAAAAAGCACCGCAATCCTGGTAAAAGACCTATCAGAAGCCATTGAGATCAGCAACGAGTATGCACCTGAGCACCTCATTCTGGCGGTAAAGAACCCGGCAGCCTTACAACCTAAAGTGGAGAACGCCGGTTCCGTTTTTATGGGGCATTTCACGCCCGAATCCCTGGGAGACTATAGCAGCGGCACCAACCATACCCTGCCCACTTCGGGCTTTGCACGCAACTGGAGCGGGGTGAACCTGCTTAGTTTTATGAAAACAATCACATTTCAGGAAGCCACCCGCGAAGGGCTGGAGCGCCTGGCCGGGGCAACCAGCCTTTTGGCTCGAGCCGAAGGCCTTGAAGCCCATGCACGCGCTGTTGAGGTAAGACAAAACCCTGATTAGTTCAACTCTGTAGTTATGATTGAAAACCTGTTACGACCCAATATCCGCTCACTGAAACCTTACTCCTCGGCACGCGATGAGTTTGAAGGGGAAGGTTCTGTATGGCTCGATGCAAACGAAAATCCTGAGGCACCTCCGGGGCTGATGCCAGGCATTAACCGTTACCCATCGCCTTTGCAACCGGATCTAAGAAATCAAATAAGTCGGGCTAAAGGAATAGATTCTGACCGCATCTTCATTGGCAATGGCAGCGACGAAGCCGTGGACCTTCTTTTCAGAATATTTTGTATGCCTGGAAAAGACAAAGCAATGGTGTTTCCTCCAACGTATGGTATGTATGGCGTTTGCTCCGCCGTAAATGATGTGTTGGTTATCGAGTCGTTGCTGGATGAGCATTTCAGCATTAACCTGAATGACTTTGAAGAAAAAAACAAGGCTGGAAGCCCTAAGCTGACTTTTATCTGCAACCCCAACAACCCTACAGGCAATGTGCAAAGCCCTGAAATGATCAGGCAAATCATTGAGGAATCAAAAGGGATTGTGGTAGTGGATGAAGCTTATGTTGATTTTTGCCCTGAGCAGTCTGTTCTGCCCTGGATCGACCTCTACCCCAACCTGGTGGTATTGCAGACCCTGTCAAAAGCCTGGGGACTTGCCGGGGCCCGTATTGGGATGGCATTTTCTTCGCCTGAGATCATTCAGGTTATGAACAGGGTGAAGTTCCCTTACAACATTGGCAAGCCTTCCATTGAAGCAGCAATAATCGCATTAACCCAAACCCCGGTCATTCGACAAAGAGTTGAAGAAATCATTGAACAGCGTGGTTTGCTTTCAGAATGCCTCTCGAAATTCCCTTTTGTGGAGGAAGTATTTCCTTCTTCAGCCAATTTCTTGTTAGTAAAGTTTCCCGAAAGCGATAAAATATATCAATATCTGACAGGAAAAGGCATAATTGTGCGCGACCGCAGCACCCAACCGGGTTGTGCAGGCTGTCTTCGCATTACCATAGGCTCTGAAACTGAAAACCAAACATTGATAAATGCCCTTAAAAATTTCTAACCATCCGGAAATGAAGAAACTTCTAATCATAGACCGCGACGGCACCCTGATAAAGGAACCCGCTGATTACCAAATTGATTCTTTCGAAAAGCTTGAATTTTTGCCTGGTGTTTTTACCTGGCTGGGTCGTATTGCCAGGGAGCTGGATTATGAGTTTATTATGGCTACCAATCAGGATGGGCTGGGGACATCATCTTTTCCTGAAGACAGCTTCACCGGACCTCAGCAACTCCTGCTGAAAACCCTGGAAGGCGAAGGAATTGCTTTCTCTGACATCCTGATTGACCGATCCTTTGATGAAGATAAGCTCCCTTCCCGGAAGCCCGGCACTGATATGTTTGGCAAATATCTTGATGGGGATTACAACCTGGCCGAATCCTATGTGATCGGTGACCGGAAAACCGATATCCAACTAGCTCTTAATCTGGGCGCCCGCCCCATTTTCTTTAACGGTGAGCCTTCAGCGGAGGCCGTGCTGACCACCCAAAGCTGGGAGGATATATATCACTTTCTGAAGCCCAAAAGGAAGGCCACTGTGCAGCGGAAGACCTCAGAAACTGATATTTCGGTCAGCGTTGATCTTGACGGTTCCATTGAAGGAAAAATAGATACGGGCATAGGATTTCTGAATCATATGCTTGAGCAGATTGCAAGGCACTCCGGAATGGGTTTATCTGTAGTTTGTCAAGGAGACCTGCACATTGATGAGCATCACAGTGCTGAAGATGTGGCCATTACCCTGGCCCTGGCCCTCAAGCAAGCTTTGGGCGATAAGGCTGGCATTGGCAGGTATGGCTTTGCCCTGCCTATGGACGATTGCCAGGCCAAAGTGCTGCTCGATTTGGGAGGAAGGCCATACTTTATTTGGAAAGCCCGCTTCAAAAGAGAAAAAATCGGTGATATGTCCACTGAGCTCCTCCCCCATTTTTTCCGCTCCCTTGCCGACACCCTTGGCGCCAATATTCATATTAAAGCCAAAGGCAAAAACGAACACCACAAAGCCGAGGCCATTTTTAAAGCCTTTGCCAGAGCGCTGGGTCAAGCCATAAAGAAAGAAGGAACCAAGCTACCAACCACCAAAGGAGTGATTTAAAACCCAAAAATGATGAGCATTGGAATAGTATCCTATGGCGCAGGCAATGTAGCCTCTGTGCAAAACGCCCTTGATCGGCTGGGTGTGAAGAGTTTTATCAGTGATGACAAGAAAGCCCTTCAAAAAGCCGACAAACTGATCTTCCCGGGAGTTGGGCACGCTACCCATGCCATGGAAAACCTTTCCCTGAGAGGCCTTGATCAATTTATCAAAGATTTCAAAAGACCTGTCCTGGGCATTTGTTTAGGCATGCAACTGCTTGGGATGGAATCGGAAGAAGGCCCTACAACAGGTCTGGGTCTGTTCGATTTTCAGGTTAAACAATTTAAGATAAGCGAGAAGATCCCCCATATGGGCTGGAACACAGTTGAGTTCATTGACAACCCGCTTTTCCTGGGTATTCCCCAAAACAGCTATTTTTATTTTGTGCACGGATACTATGCAGAACTGGGTTCAGTTACCATGGCCAAAACAGTCTATGAAATACCTTTCACCACTTCAGCAAAAAAAGACAATTTCTTCGGTGTGCAGTTTCACCCTGAGAAAAGCGGAGAAACAGGCTCGCGCCTTTTACAAAACTTCATTAATCTTTAGACCATGTCAATAAAACTAATACCCGCCATTGACCTTATCGATGGGCAATGCGTGCGACTCACGAAAGGAGACTTTGCCAATAAGAAGGTTTATAACAGCGACCCCTTGAAGCAGGCCAGGATTTTTGAAGAGGCCGGCATTGAACACCTGCACCTTGTCGACCTGAGTGGCGCACAAGCAGGCAAGCCCATGCACTCGGGTGTGCTTGAAAAGATATGCCAGGGCACAAACCTTAAGGTTGATTTTGGTGGAGGAATTCGCTCAGAGCAGCATATCAGGGAAATATTAGACCGGGGGGCAAAACAAGTAAACCTGGGAACCCTGTTGATTAAAAAGATGGAACAAGCCCCTGAGTGGATCGCCCGTTATGGTGCTGAAAGCCTCATTGCCTCGGTGGATGTGCTTGAAAATAAGGTAAAAATATCTGGCTGGCAAGAAGACTCCGGACTGGAAATATTTTCTGTGATTGAAAAACTGCTAAAATCAGGTTTTCAATACTTTACTGTCACCGACATCGACCGCGATGGCACCCTTGGAGAACCATCATACCAGCTTTACAAAGAGTTGCTTGACCGCTTTCCCGGCATAAAGCTCAACGCCAGTGGAGGCGTATCCGAACAGGAACAACTAATAAAGCTCGACCTGATAGGCTGCTGCGGTGCCATTGTGGGTAAGGCCATTTACGAAGGAAATATCAAATTTTCATCATAACATATTGTAAATCAATGTTTAGTGATGGGAATATTCCCCTTGCACCTTGAGCTCCTACTTTAAACCCCAAACAAATTAACAATGCTCACCAAACGTATTATCCCCTGTCTTGACATTAAGAATGGCCGCACCGTTAAAGGTGTAAATTTCCAAAATTTGCAGGATGCCGGTGACCCGGTTGAACTTTCAAGAATATATTCAGCAGAGGGGGCCGACGAACTCACCCTCCTTGACATTACTGCTACACTGGAAGGTCGCGAAACATTTGTTAAGGTGGTGAAGGAAGTGGCAAAGGCCATAAGCATTCCCTTTACTGTGGGGGGAGGTATCAATACCCCACAGCAGGTTGAAACTTTGCTGGCATCCGGGGCCGATAAAGTTTCCATAAATACTTCGGCCATTGTTAATCATGGCCTTATTTCAGAACTTGCCAAAAGGTTTGGTTCACAATGCGTTGTAGTTGCTATTGATACCCAACTCACTGAAAAGGGCTGGGAGGTTGTTAGTCATGCCGGCACCCGCTCCACCGGGCTATTGGCAGTTCCCTGGGCCAAAACATGCTATGAAAGAGGTGCAGGCGAGATTCTTCTGACTTCCTTTACTTCTGATGGAACACGCCAGGGGTTCGCCCTGGAAATTACCCGGGAAGTCTCAGAAAAAATTAACATTCCCGTCATTGCTTCAGGTGGCGCAGGCAATCCCGGGCACTTTGAAGAGGCATTCACCACCGGAAAAGCGGATGCTGCCCTGGCTGCAGGGATATTCCATTATGGGGTGCTTAGTATTGCCGAAATTAAAGCTTTTCTGAAAAAGAAAGGGATCCCGGTAAGGATTTAAAATGAATAAGGAACCTATTTTTCATTCCTTACGGGCACCTTAGCCTCCTGTGCTACCGGCATTTTTATTCTCGAGAGCAAAGCGGCCAATAACAATCCACTGACCATTTGCCAGATACCCCACCAGGCTGCCATAAAGGCCATGCCACCATTGGCATCAAACAATTTGGGATTAAAGATCAGGATCAGGGCAAGGCCCGAGTTTTGAATCCCGGTCTCAATGCTCAGGGTCCTCCTGTCAGCCCGCGGGACCCTGGCAATGGTCCCAACAAGAAAACCGCTGGAAAGAGTCACGACATTTAAAAGCAACACCAAAATGCCAATGGGCAGGATGCTCCCGGCAAAATGTTCCAGGTTTGCGTACAAGGCGCCAAAAATAAAGCTCAGGTACAGTATCACAGAGCCGATCTTGATGGGTTTCAGATATTTTTTGGTAAACTGCGGGAAGCGATTCCCCACATACATCCCCAATAGAAGGGGAACCCCAAGCAGGATAAAAACCGTTTGGGCCATTTGCACGAAGTCAATTTCAATAGGAATATTCAGGTGCATGGCCCTTGCTGAATATTGCACATACATCCCTCCCCACAAGGCAAAGTTCAGGGGGGTCATAAGGGTGGCCGAAAGGGTGGCTGAGGCTGTAAGGCTCACGGAAAGGGCTATATTGGCTTTCGACAGCGAAGAAATAAAATTGGAAATATTCCCCCCGGGACAGGCAGCGATCAGGATCATACCCATGGCCACCGATGGCGGCGGGTTCAGCAGGATCACCAGCAGAAAAGTCAGTGCCGGCAAAACCACAAACTGTGAACCCACCCCCAACATGAACGATTTGGGGTACTTAAGGATATCCCTGAAGTTTTGAATTTTGATTTCAAGGGCCACGCCAAACATAATGGCGGCCAGGGTTATATTCATAAACAGCAGGCTGCCCTCGCTAAAGTTCAGCCTGATATTATCAATCCCTTCCAGCAAAGAATACATAACATCAGATTTTTTGAAAGCCCCAAAGGTAAGAAATATTACCAGCAACTAAACAAACATTTAACACCATTAAAGTCCCGGATTAAAATTATTATCCCTCGCAGTCCGAATTTTAACCCCTGTCAACCGCTCTTCTTTCGGGTGGTTTTTAGCAAATTCATAGGAAATAAAAACACCCCTTTGGGGAAACAAGAACCTGTAAAATCCAGTACAATTCATCGGTTCGGAAATGCGGATCAGAAAAATGAAATTGTTGAAAAAACCCGTGTTCTTTCAGAAATTTTTTCTATTTAAAGAGAATTTCATTAAATTTATCCTTCGCAATCATTTAAAACTTTAACTGAACCTTTTATCGTTCACTTAATTAATTAAAAAACTTACGATTATGGCTAATTACAAAATTGAAGATTTAGAAGGCGTAGGCCCAGCATTGGGTGAGAAATTCCGCGCAGCAGGCGTTAACAACACCGATGGTCTGCTGGAACATGCCAAAACGAAGAAACAGCGAAAGGAACTGGCCGAAAAAACCGGCATTAGCGAAGAAAAAGTACTGAAGTTTGCCAATATGGTTGACCTATATCGCATCAAGGGCATTGGCTCTGAGTTTGCTGAACTGCTGGAAGCTGCCGGCGTGGATACCGTTCCCGAACTGGGCCAGCGCAATGCCGAGAATCTTACTAAAAAAATGGAAGAAGTGAACCTGGAGAAAAAACTGGTTCGCCGCACCCCTGCCCTGAAAGAAGTTGAAGACTGGGTTGCCCAGGCTAAAGAACTGCCAAGGGCGCTTGAATATTAATCAAAGCGCTTCTACCCGATTCATTTGCGGGCATATAACCACGGGTTGTATGCCCGCAATTTTTTTGCCCTGGCTTTCCGCCTCACTCCCAAAATCCTCCTGGCAGGCAGAATTCTCACTGATTTTATCTTATTTATTATCAGTGAATTATAATACCACAATAATAGTTAATACGGAGTTAATACGGAGTTTATTCGGTTTAAACCGAATAAACTCCGTATTAACTATGACGATGACCCGACCCTTTTTACTCCGATTTCTTTCAAAACAAAAACTTAAATTTTACCGGAAGGACAGCCCTGAAGCTGGTATTGAAAAATCGAGGCTCTATTTTTATTGTCTTTTTCGGGTGAAAATATTTACTGAAAAAATATCTTTGCAAAAAAGAAATTCCATGAAACGATTCTCAATACTATCTTCCGGATTCCTTTTCTCAGGTTTATTGCTGGCATCCCTCCTTACCGGATGTGAAAACGAAAAGCCCGCAGCAGGTTCAAAGGAGACCCTGACGATTGTTTATGCCGAGTTTATGCACGAGGTAAATAGCTTTTCACCGGTGATCACTAAGGAGCGCGATTTCAGGGCCGATCACCTGTTTTATGGTGAAGATGCCAGGGCATCAGGCATCGCAGAGAAAAAGCAGCTGTCAGGCTTCCTGAAGGCGGTTAGAAAGCTGGGCAAGGAAAGTATTGAGGCCATCCCACTGGTGCACGCCAAATCAATGTCAGGTGGCCCAGTAGATAGTGTGTTTTATCAGCATATCAAAACCATCCTCCTCGAAGGTATTGCAGGTCAACCGAGGGTGGATGGCGTTTACCTCTCGTTGCACGGGGCCATGGGGGTGCAGGGAATGCACGACCCGGAAGGAGACATCATCGAGGCTGTAAGGGAACTTGTTGGACCAGCTGTGCCCATTGCTGTCAGTTTCGATCTTCATGCCAACGTGACCCAACGCAGGGTCGATTGCGCAGATATCATTGTTGGGTATAAGACTAACCCTCATCGTGACCACAGCAAAACCGGCTTCAAAAGTGGGGAATTGCTGATTCGCACCATGCGCGGGGAAATTGAACCCGTGATGGTAATGAACAAGATGCGCTTGCTGAAAGGCGGCGGAATCAACATTGATTTCCTCTCTCCTTTCCGCAAGATCTTCCGTCAGATGAAAAAGATGGAAAAGGATGACGGGGTATTATCAGTTTCCTTTTTCCCGGTGCATATCTGGATCGATGGGCCTGAACTGGGTTATACCACCCTTGCCATTGCCGATGGCAAACCTGAGCTGGCGCAGGAAAAGGCCGATGAGCTGGCCGATATGGCCTGGGCCGTAAGAGATGTCCCCCAGCCTGAAGGCAATTCCCCTGAGGAAGCCGTTGAAATCGCACGAAGGAAAGGTTTTGCCCGCCGCCTTGGCACACTGGTATTTTGCGATGTTTCGGATGCAGTAGGCACTGGAACCCCTGGGGAAAGCACCTGGATTCTGAAAACCCTGATAGAGAAAGGCCCCGAACTGACCTCATACATCACTATGCGCGATGAAGAGGCCGCCAGGGAAGCCTGGAACTATAACATAGGTGATCAGGTGAGCCTCACCGTCGGGGGAAAGATCGACACGGTCTACAATCAACCCCTGCAATACAGTGGTGAGATCATCTTCAAGGAAGAGACCAGCTATGGGAAAACCCTGATCATCAAGCATGATGGCATCCATATGGTGTTGGCTGAACTGCCCATTGCCTCGCGCTACACGGCCGACTACAAGGACCTGGGCCTTTCGCTTTGGAAAGCCGATATTGTAGTGGTCAAAAACCTGTTCCCATTCCGTTACCGGTATATCCTGTATAACCGAAAAACGGTGAACGTAATGAGCCCGGGACTGAGCAGTACCGATGTTACCTCACTCCATTATGAGCATGTTCCGCGGCCAATCTATCCCCTGGATAATTTGGATTCGTGGAGATACATTGATTGATACAGAATAATGCAAAATAATTGCAGGCTAATCTGAAGAAAAGAGGATTGAAGGATGAGCAGATTACCTGGCTAATTCGGACGCCAGAAACCTGAAACCAGGAACCTTGAACCCTCAACCCAAAACTTCAGATTTCAAATCTTTAATTAAAAATTTGCAAGCGTTTCATTGATTTGCCTGAGTTCAAATTCATCGAAGTAGGGGTTATTGAGGGCTTCGAGGTTTTGATTGAGCTGGTCAACGCTGCTGGCGCCAATGAGTACCGAGGTGACCCGTTTGTCTTTCAGCAGCCAGGCAATAGCCATCTGGGCCAGGGATTGTCCCCTATTATGGGCAATATCATTGAGCGCTCTAATCACCATCATTTTGTCTTCAGTGATTTGTTCAGGGCTAAGAAAACCGGTAGGCCTTCCGGCACGCGAATCAGCTGGAATTCCCTTCAGGTAGCGGTCGGTAAGCAATCCCTGGGCCAGGGGCGAAAAGACAATGCAGCCAATGCCATATTGTTCAAGGGTATCGAGCAATCCGTCCTCCACCCAACGATCGAGCATGGAATAGCGGGGCTGGTGAATCAGGCAGGGTGTTCCCAACTGGCGAAGGATCTCAGCGGCTTGGGCCGTTTGCTCAGCAGAATAACTGGAAATGCCGGCATACAAGGCTTTACCCTGTCTAACCGCCTGATCAAGGGCCATCATGGTTTCTTCGAGGGGAGTGTCGGGATCAGGGCGATGGGAGTAAAAGATGTCAACGTATTTAAGCTTCATCCGCTTGAGGCTCTGATCGAGGCTGCTGAGGAGGTATTTGCGCGAGCCCCATTCGCCGTAAGGTCCGGGCCACATCAGGTAGCCAGCCTTGGTAGAGATGATCAGTTCATCGCGATAAGCCCTTAGATCGGTAGCCAGCATCCGGCCAAAGTTTTCTTCGGCACTGCCGGGCGGTGGGCCATAGTTGTTGGCCAGGTCGAAGTGGGTAATGCCGGCATCGAAGGCGCGGTGAATGATCTGGCGGCCATTTTCATAGAGGTCAACGCCTCCGAAATTATGCCATAAGCCAAGGGAAATGGCCGGGAGCAGGAGACCGCTGCGGCCTGTGCGGTTGTATTGCATGCCCTCGTAGCGGGCTGGATTCGCTTTATATAGCATAAAACTCCTTTTTTATTTCAAAGCTAAGCATAATTCAACTTTAATCAATCACCACAATGCGTCCCGAATAAACACTTTGCTTTTCGATAAGCTGGAAAAAATAGATTCCCTGGGGTAAATGGCTTACATCAATAACTCGAAGGGTTTCAGAAGGACTCAGTTCAATGGAAACCACTTCTTTTCCGCTCAGGTCAATCATCAGAAAACGGGTCAAAGCCAGTTTGGAATCAATAACCTTCAGCGTCAGTGTTGAAGAGACGGGGTTGGGATAAACCAGAATGCCTTCCTGGACCTGGTGTTCTGTGAGACCGGTGCAAGCATCTACCAGAATTTCTTTGGTTGCACTTGCCGAACAGCCTTCGGGGGTGGTATAGGAATAGGTCAGGGTGTGCGTGCCGACTCCGGCTGTTTGGGGCAAGAACAAATCACCCTCTACTCCGGGTCCGCTGTACACTCCCCCGGGAGGATCGCCCCCTGTCAGAGGAAGAGAGGGTACTTGCAGGCAAACCGTTTCATATTCCCAATCCCAGGTCACCAAAGGTATTTCATTCACCGTCATTGCAATGGTATTGCTGGTGGCGGGGTTTCCCAATGTGCAGCTTTCACTGGAAGTTAAAATAACAAGTACTTCGTCACCGTCTTGGGGGACATAAGAAAACTCAGGATTATTGCTTCCCGAATTCTCCCCATTCACTTTCCACTGGAAAGCAGGCGAATCCCCTGCATTGACAGGCACCGAAGTAAAAGTCACGGATGTCCCATCGCAGACCTCCGTTTGGTCGGAAGAAATGGCTACACTCACCTGCAGTGCTTCGATCACCGTTATGTAAAATTCGCAGGAAACCTCCTGGTAGGTGTAGGTAATCAAATGACTTCCCGGCCCAGCGGTGGCAGGGTCAAAAGATCCTGCAGAAACGCCCGGGCCTGCGTAAACCCCTCCCGGAGGAGTGGCTCCGGTCAGAGCGAAAAGTGCAGCTGCCTCACAAACTTCCATATCTCCCGGGCAAATCACTTCCGGGGGCTCAGGTTCCGTAGAGAAACCATATGGACCTGCCCAGGCACTCACATTAGCCTCCCCGCAAACAGCCTGAACATAATAGGAATATTGGGTTGCTGCATTAAGACCGCTTAATGGAAAAGTATTATTGGTCAGACCTGAAACGAGGGTACCCCCTCCCGGGGAAAAGGAACCCTCAGCCCATTGGAGGTTCCATTCGGTTTCATCTCCTCCGGGAGTCCACAGCAAAGTGGCAGAAACCTGGGTGATATCTTCTGCACTCAAACCGGTTGGGATAACACAAACAGGGGGCTCTCCGGTCACTTCAACCTCTGTAGCAGCAGAACCAGCACAGCCATAAGGTGAGGTATAGGTATAAGTCAGGGTATGGGTTCCCAAACCCGCAACAGCAGGATTAAAGAATCCGGAAGAGACCCCAGGGCCCGAATAAATGCCTCCTGAAGGCAGTCCTCCTGACAGGGCTACCGGTGCATCCGTGATGGCAATGGTTTCAACCCCCCATTCCCAGGAAACGCTTGGATAAGGATGGACGCCAATGGTAAGAATATTTGAAGTGGCAGGACTACCAAAAGCACAGGATTCACTTGAAGTCAAAATAACCCATACCTGGTCATTGTTGGAAGGAACAAAGGCAAACTGCGGACTGTTATTTCCAGCATCCTGGCCATTTAATTTCCACTGGAAAACGGGTGATGTTCCACCATTGACCGGGCTGGCCGTGAAAGTTACCGGGCTGCCTTCGCAAACATCCGTTTGATTGGCAGAAATACTCACGCTGACCGTAACTGCGGGAGTCACGGTAACGGTAAACTCGCAGCTAATCCCCTGGTAGGTATAGGTGATGATATGTTCACCTGCACCAGCCGTTGTTGGATTAAACATACCTTCCACAACCCCTTGTCCTTCGTAGGAACCCCCTAATGGGGTAGCACCGGTAAGCAGAAAAGCATCAGCAGCCTCGCAAATTGTGAGGTCTCCCGGGCAAACCACTTCTGGAGGCTCCGGCTCAGTAGTAAAGCTAAAGGGGCCTGCCCATGGGCTGGAGAAACCCTCTCCGCAAACCGCCTGAACATAGAATGAATAAAGTGTTTCTCCATCAAGACCTTCAAGAAGATAGGCATTTGTTGGAATCCCTGTGATGAGGGTGCCATTCCCCTGTGAGAAGCTGCCCGGACCCCACTCCAGGTTCCAGGACACCGCAGCTCCCTGTGAAGACCAGCCCAAGAGGGCGCTTTCATAGGTAGTGGCGGAAGCAGAAAGGTCAACAGGCAAGGGGCAGGTTTGGAAAGGTTCCAGTTCAAAATCATCGATACCGAATCCCCAGTTCTCTGCGCCTGAAAAATATTGAAAAAATGCCACGTAAATCGTTTGACCGAAGAAATCTCCCAGCGAAAGAGCGTGCTGAGTCCACTCGGTGTTGTTACAAATAATATCTGCCAGCTCATGGGTAAAAGAACCGATATCTGGGGTAGTCGTAGAAACCAAAACCTTGTATGAGTTTATCCGGGTTTCACTTTCCACCTTGTCAAACCATTTAAGGGTGACATAATCACTGGAAAGGTCCAAGGCTGGTGAAATAATCCAATCGTTTTGATTTCCCATTCCATGAGCGGCATAGGGTTCAGATGGCGTGGGTTCAATGTAGGTATTGGCCTGGGTCCAAGTAAAATCATCCCCATCGCCATTGATTACCGTCCAGCTCTCAGGAGCAGCGGGATCCCCAATCCAGGTTCCATCAAAATTCTGAAGGTAGGGGAATTGACTAACGGGCCCTGAGGCTGTAATAAAACTCCAAACCGGCCCATTGGTAAAGGCTTTGCTAGCATTGAACGCCATGACTTGCCATTGGTAAATGGTATTTTGGTTCAATCCAGAATAAGTGTAGCTGCCAGAAACCCCGGCCGAAGCCCCTGATACCACTTTGATCATGTTACCCTCCGGTCCAAACCAAAGGTCATAGGTCTGGGTATTATTCCCGAAATCCCAGCTCAGGGTCCCATCCAGGCTGACATTGGTTTGGTAATTGGCAGGGATCGGGTTCGAAGGAAGCCTTGGAGCATTCTGAGCAAGTATAATTACGTCCCCGGAAACAATATGAGGCTGACTGCCATAAGTATCCCCATGCAAGGTATAACTGGCTATGATTGAACCGGCGAAATCCGGTTCCACATTTACATTCACTGAAAATTGGTAGCTTCCGGGAAATAAGTCACCAAATTGAGATCCCCCGGGAATGGTTCCCCAGGAAATGGTTTGCCCGGAAACGGGAATGTTTAGTGAAATCTCACTTTCAATATCCCCGATAACGGTGGAAGTCCCAGCTTGGGTAGGGACCACGCCGTTAGGGAAAGAAATTTCAAAACCATCCGCATATTCAAAGTCAGGTGAGGAAAAAGAAAGCGTAAACGCAATCAGGTTATTCTGACCAGCCACGTAATCGGTTGAGGTGGTAACAGAAACATTGGTCAGAGCTTTCGGTAGGCCTGGCCTTTCTCCTAAGGGTCTCTCATTGGCAACAAGCGCAATGACAGGCCATGCGAAACTTACGAAAAACAGTAAACGTTTTTTCATAAACTACGGTTTTAATGCATAAATAAAACTTGAGCCTTTGATTCCAGAATTACTAATTCTAAATGCTATTCAAAGATAACATGGAAAAAGAGCCCCCGGTAAACATTGAAAAAAATTACATTACCACAAATTTTCCTCTAAGCAATCCCTTTTCCCCAAGGAAATGAATAAAATAGACTCCTTTGGGAAGAGAACGAATATCCAAAGTATAGACTCTCCTTGCTTCAGGTTTTTCAATTTCCAAAACGAAATTCCCCTGAATATCAAGAACAACAATCCTTTGGAGTAAAATGGCATCTTTTTCAAGACGGACATTAATCTGATTTCTGGCTGGATTTGGGTAAATAGTAAAATCAGAATTTTCCAGGCCTTCACTGATTCCCGTGCACGCATCAACAAAGATATCCGCCAGTGCACTATTTGAACAACCCTGATCATCAGTGATTGTATAGGAAAGTGTATGCCAACCCGGGCCTGCCTGTTGCGGGTAGAAAAGGGCTCCTGAAACACCTGGACCGCTGTACAAACCCCCTTCAGGAGTTCCTCCGCTGAGCGGCAGGGATTCCACCTGGATACAGACAGATTCATATTCCCAAACCCAACTCACTTCAGGTTTCGGAAGCACAGTAACCTCCAGGGTGTTGCTGGTAGCCGGATTATTGACTGCGCATTGGACATTGGAAGTCAGAACAGCCCAGACCTGGTCACCATCATCAGGCACATAAGAAAAGACTGGGCTATTGGTTCCCATGCTTTCGTTATTGACTTTCCATTGGTAGGCAGGTTGTGTTCCTCCATTGGTTTGTAAAGCAATAAAATAGGCAGTGGTCCCTTCGCAAACCTCGGTATAATCAGAAACTACATTAATACTTACCGGAATAGAAGGATGAACCACCATTTCAATGGTATTACTGGTGGCTGGGTTTCCTGACACACAAGATGCACTTGAAGTTAAGACCAAAGAAACCTGATCCCCATTTACTGGAGTAAAAGCCAGCGAAGAACTGTTAGATCCTGCGTTATTCCCGTTAACCTTCCACTGATAAACAGGAGAGCTACCTCCATTAACAACGCTAGAAGAAAAGGTCACGACGGTTCCTTGACAAACTTCAGTTTGGCTGGCATTAATGCTAACACTGACGGGAAGTGGTGGACTCACAGTCATGGTAATGGCGTTGCTGGTGGCAGGGTTTCCTGATGTGCATCCTGCACTTGAAGTCATTACAACCCATACCTGATCGTTATTGGCCGGGGTATAAGCAAAAGAAGGGCTATTTGATCCCACATTATTGCCATTAACCTTCCATTGATATTGAGGTGAATTTCCACCATTTACAGGGCTTGCCGTGAATGTTGCAGCACTTCCCTGGCATACTTCAGTCTGAGTGGTCGAAATTGTAACACTCACAGGCAAAGCAGGCTGAACAATAATCGTAAACTGGCAAACGCTGCCCTGGAAAGTATAGGTGATTAAATGTGATCCAACACCTGCCACTGAGGGATCAAATAGGTCGGCTGAAACACCGGATCCTTCATAAACACCGCCAGCGGGTGTTGCCCCAGTAAGGGTAAATATAGATTCAGAAATGCACACCGACATATTTCCCGGGCAAGAAACTTCTTCCTGCGATGGTTGTGTGGTAAATTCATAAGGGCCAGCCCATCCACTGGTTATACCACCGGCACAAATCGCCCGCACATAAAACTCATAATCAGTCGAGGCCAATAATCCAGATAAACTGTATTCCGGATTCGTCGAAATCGTCACCTGATTGCCAGAACCAATTCCCGGGCTAAAGCCAGACAAACCCCATTCCAGCAGCCACTGGGTTTCATTACCTCCTGATGTCCAGGACAAAAGTGCTGAATTAAATGTAATATCAAATGCAGCCAAATTTGTGGGTGAGGAACAATCTGGTGCCTCCAAAACTTCAATCATAACCTGGGCACTTCCCTGACAACCAGAAGTGCTCGAGTAAGTATAGATGAGAGTGTGAATTCCAGGACCCGCAACCAAGGGGTAAAAGACCCCTGAGGAAACCCCTGGTCCTGTATACTGGCCTCCGGAAGGCAAACCCCCACTTAAGGTAATGGGATTATCCCAGGGATATAAAGGTGCTGGTTGCCAATTCCAGGAAACGACGGGGTTTTCATTAACGATTATCCCAATGGTGTTGCTGGTGGCCGGGTTACCCGTGGTGCAGGTCTCACTGGAGGTCATTACAACCCATACCTGGTCTCCATTGGCAGGGGTGTAGGCATAGGTTGGACCACCTGTGCCAACATTGGCCCCATTCTTTTTCCATTGGTAAACCGGACTGCTGCCGCCGTTCACTGGCGTTGCCGTTAAGGTCACCGATGTGCCCTGGCAGACTTCCGTCTGGCTGGCTGTGATGCTCACGCTTACTGGCAACAGTTCAGGACAAACCGAAACAAGATCCAGGACATTAGCCCGTCCATAATTGTTGATCCCTTCAAAAGCAAGCTGATAACTTGCCGAAGGCTCGGGAAGGGCCAACATCTCCTGAGTCCATGAACTGATATTTTCAGTATAATGGGCCAGCTGAACCCAAGGGTTGATTTCGCTCGTACGGTAAAAAACTTTGGTTTCATTTTGGTCACCGCTCCAGTCCTGCTGTCCCATGAAAAAGACTAAACTAGGTGCTGCCATCCCTGTAAGATCTAACAAGGGGGTAATCAACCGGGTAATGGGAGAACTGGACCCGGCAACCGAAACAAATCGTGCATTCTTACTCCCCTCGTATGCTGTTGTAATTAATCCTCCAGAAGAGCCAGTAGAATAGGTCCAACTAGCATTGCCTGCTACCTTCACCTGCGTCCAGGCAGGCCTCGACAAGGAGTGATCTTCAAAGGTTTCTGTCCATGGAAATTCAGTTACCATCCCGGAATAAGCCCTCCCGCTGAGCGGGACCTGATGAAGGACCTTGCCACTGAGGTTATCCTCAATGAGGATGATGGAAGTCTTGTCCCCGGGACTCTGTGGTACAAAGGAAACGGAAAAGGTGGCCGTCTGCCCGAAAGAAAGGTTTATAGTCTCAGTCAGACTGGAAAGGATAAAATCTCCTGGGTCATCACCGCCAAGGACAATGTTTTCCGGATGTATGGTCAGAATACCACCGCTGGTGTTGGTGAGCGTAAAGGTTTGTAAGGCCGATGCACCCACCATAATATCTCCGTAATCCTTGCTTGAGGGCAAAACGCTAAACATTGGGTCGGGCGGCATAGGCTCCCACAACACATCATCAAGGTAAATGGAACGGTTGCTGCCCCCAAGTCCGTGCATGAAAGCAATGTATTTGTTGCTCCCGGTGTATTCCTGCAGCGAAAGGTAAAACCTGTTGTAAGTATAGGCTGGTATGATAATTCTTTCGATCTCCTCAAAGGTCTCTGGGTTTCTCGGATCGGAAAGGGTGCCGATTTTCAACAACTGATTAAGGGAAAAAGTTTTTACGCTGAACCCGAGCCAGTTTACATCAAAACCACTTACTGCTGGACTTACCAGCATAAGTTGAGCCGCTGCATCTGCCGCATTGTCCATCCTGAGGTGATTGGGCAGCGAATTGGGGTCAGCCAGGGTATAGGTGCCAACAAAGGCGTTGTCAACGCTTGACTGTATGATCTTTCTCCAGGTAGGAGGCAAAAATGGTGCCACAACCCCATCGAATTGTTCAAAAAAATACTCCAGGGGTTCATACCCCTCCCCCGAGATGTTAACAGCTGTGGGCGTGTTTTCCCCGTTGTGAGCAATCTGCAGCTGGGCATTATGAGCCCCGGCGGAGGCAGGCAAGAAGCCAAGCCCGATATCAAATGATTCATAATTCCCAAGTTCAATGGGATAGCTGATCTCGCTCAGTGTATAGGCCCCTGCACCAGTCTCGGAAAGGACGATGTCACCCTGGTTGATGATAAGGTTTCCCTCACCGACATTCCACAGCCTGATGTTCCTTGATTCACCATCATAGCCCACCGGCACAGATCCGAAATCGATAGCCGGTGGGATTACTCCCAGGGAAGGAAGGCCTGGAGTGATCTGCTCCACAAAGAATGCATCCATGTGCAGGTTGGCCCCAAAGCCACTAATCGCCTTAAAGATCAGGTAAATATCACCGGTCAGAGGAATGGGGAAATCGAAGTAAAACCAGCCTTCAGTGGGAACCACAGGCGAAAGGGCAATGCTGCGGTGGACCACCCCCAAGCTAGTGGCCCCATTTATCATGGCCTTGCTATTGACCAGCACTTCGATGCGATCACTGGCATCCGGGAAACTTCCGTCGCGATACATTGAAAACCGAACCCGGTAGCCCGATGATGGTATCGTGATCAGAGGCGTGATCAGGGCCGCAGAACTCCCGGATACACCATCATATAAGGTGTTATAAGATATAAGAAAATTACCATCCTCAGGAAAGGCTGTGGGCAAAACACCCTCTAATTTGTTTTCCCAAACAGCCAAACCAACCAAGGCCTGATTCAAATAACCCGAAGGCGGAAAAACCGGGTCATTAAAATTCTCGTGCACAATTTGTTTTTCTCCTCCCTGAATATCCTCATTTTGAATAAATGGGAATTCCAATTGGGTCATTGCCATGCTTATAAAAGCCATAAAAAGGGATCCCGTAAACAATAAGATTTTCTTTTTCATGCCCTGAAGATTAGTGAATCGCCTGAAAGGTCTCTTTTAACTTTCGAAAAAACACCGATAATAATCTTCCCGGATAAATATTTTGTGGGAGGGTCATAGAAAGATTATGGTTCGGAAAATTAATAAGAAGATTTGAATAAAACAACATTTAATAGAACCTTTTTAATTGAAAAGCGATTTAATTCCCCCCTTAAGGCGGGAATTATTTCGATTGGTAAATTTTTCATGTTATTTATTGCTTTTAAAGACCTTTTATAGTTTTCTAAATTTTTCTTATTTTTCCATATAGAAACCTGAAGCTGCGAAAAACAGTAAAAAATGCGCTAACTTTCTTTTCACGATATCCCTATAAAAATTAAAGCATCACCATAATCTTATAATTATGTACAACAAAGCCATTATCAACATCAGGCCACTGGGATTTATGTGGGATACCCGCGACCCGTTTTTATTCTGCGTGCATCATGCTGATGCCTACCCTCCGGCCAACGATCAGATGGGACCCAATGCATCGCTGGCGGGACGTAACCTGGGGCAGGACTTTACCCTGAAAGATGGTTGGCGAATGTATCACGGGGAAACCATTCCCGGCTTCCCAGCGCATCCTCACAGAGGTTTTGAGACTGTGACCGTGGTCCTTAACGGATTTGTAGACCACAGCGATTCACATGGAGCTGCAGGCCGTTATGGGAATGGAGATGTTCAATGGATGACTGCCGGTAGTGGATTACAACATTGCGAAATGTTTCCCCTCCTCAATAAAGAGAAGGAAAACCCTCTGGAGCTTTTTCAGATCTGGATCAATCTTCCGCGAAAAGATAAATTTGCTGCTCCGCATTTCAAAATGCTTTGGGACCAGGAAATTCCAAAAGTAAAACAACCCGATTCCTCGGGAAAAGAAACGGAAGTTACCCTTGTTGCTGGTCGGCTGGGGGATTCTGCAGCTCCTGCACCTGCTCCTGACTCATGGGCTTCCAAACCCCAAAATGAAGTAGCCATATGGCTCATCAAAATGGAAGCGGGGGCTTTCTGGACACTGCCTGCGGCTTCTCCCGAAACTGAACGTTCCCTCTATTTCTACAAGGGTGATTCGATCACCATTGCGGGCATAGAAGTAGAAAACTACCAGTCCATTGAATTGTTGGGTGATCTGGATATCATCATTCAAAGCGGGAAACAGGAAGCTCGCATGCTCCTTTTACAGGGCAGGCCCATTGCAGAGCCTGTTGCCCAATATGGTCCTTTTGTGATGAATAACCAGGAAGAGATCCATCAGGCCATCAGCGATTTCAGGAGAACCCAATTTGGCGGATGGCCCTGGCCCCGCTACGACAATGTTCACGATAGGGAAAGCCAGCGCTTTGCCAGGTATGCTGATGGTCAAATTGAGCAGCCATAAAGCAACACCATCCAGTTTATCTCCTGATGATAGGCCCGAAGAACAGGGCATTCATAAACAAGCGGCTCGTCCCAAACCAAAATCCGCGACTATTGGGGTTATCCATAAAGGAAATGATGTTTCCCCTGCCACTGCTGTTGATAAGAATTCCAGCAGAATTTTCGATCAACTGCCGATTAGGCTCGTAAATGTACCCGCTCATCAGGTTATCTTTCTCATAAATGAGGGGATTTGCAAAAGCACTGCTGTCAGGTTTTGCAAAGCTATTCCCCGCGATAAAAACAGGGATTTGTTCACGGTGGTATCCATACCCTATGGGATGAGTCACGTCTAGCCTTGCCCTGAAAATGCTACCCGGATTACGCCTCGCGCCCAGATATTGACTGCGTTGGCTATAGGGAAGCATAACCGGTTCTTCCACGGCCGCTTCCTTTTTAAATTCCATTTTGACAAATCCATTGCTTTCCAGCCATTGGTTGGCACTGCCAATGGCAACAATTGTACCCCCGCTGCGCAACCAGCGGGCGAGCGACTCCTTGCCTGAAGACCCAATACTCCCATAGGAACCCGAAACCATCACCATGGTATTGTAGTGCGACAGGTCAAGGCTGTTGAATCTTTCCAATTCAACCATTGTTACTGGCATATCAAATCGTTGGTCAAGCAAATGCCATACTTCACCGGCTTCCCGGCTGTTAACCCCCTGCCCGACAAGCATTAGCACCGAAGGCTTCTGAAGATTATTAAAACCACTACTTCCCAGGTTAATGCCCTCCAAAGTCAATCCACTTCCAGCTGCGTAAATGGTCAAACCAGATTCAGATGCTGCCTGCCGGACCATTTCAAACACTTTTTCTCCACCTTGATCCTGTATCTCTATTGGAATCAGAATACTTCCATAGCCAAAATCTATTTGCTCCTCTCCTACTTGCGAGGTAAAAGGCTGGGTAGAAACCTTTGCCCGGATACCATTCTTCTGCAGGTAATATAAAGCTTTCGGAGCATTGAAGTTATCCCATTTAAACAAGTATGCATAATGACTTTTTCCTCCTTTTATCAATCCTTCAGCCAATGGTATATATTGAAGGGGTTCCCCTTTAAGTGAGACTATTTGTCCGGGACGAGTGATTTCATTAAACGGAATATTAAAGGCCAAGGGGAGAGTCCATGTGGATACATCATAAAATATGCTGTCACCATACTCATGGACGCTTTCAAACAGGGAGCGGATCATCCTGAATTGAGGCTGTTCAAGAGGAACGATCCAGGCCTTCCCGGGTTGATAATGATGCTCACCCAAGGTAACAGCCTCTTGAAGTTCATACAATTCAACCTGATGCCTCATCAAAAGCCCCAAAAAATAGCCATTGCGTCCCTGGTCAAATGCATCGCCAAAGACATAACCCTTGACAGGGAATTGAATGGCCTCCCGTATGGCAGACTGAAAGAATTCCCGCTGATGTTCAAGCAATTCCATCCGAAGATCAAAAGCAGCCTCCAGACTCGATAAGGAAACCAGCACCTGATTGCGGACAGGTAAAGAGAAGTCGACCACCCCGTGTATGGTTTCCACCCGGTGTCCTCGTGTGCTTGCCTGTTCAAATAAAATGCCAATACTGCCATTCACATCAGGATAGGATGAACCCTTGCCATAATAATAGTCATCAAAATCTTCCTGGGTATAGTATAGTTGACCTGCCTTATCAAAAGCCCTGGCATGGTAACGGCCGAATTCCATGGTTAGCTCATCTGTACTTTCTGGTGTAAGAGGGTTGCCGCGCGAGGGGACTCCTGGTTGAAAATAAAACGTTGAGTTACCGCCGAATTCATGGTGATCGGTATTCACATTGGGCTTCCATCGGTGAAATTCCTCCAGGCGCCCCTGGCTCTCAGGATGCTGAGCAGGCAACCAGTCGCGGTTCAGGTCAAACCAGTAATGATTGGTGCGGGCACCTGGCCATACATCTGAAAACTCCCTACTGGCCGGATCAGGATTTAACGCCCGGCTCCGGTGACGATTTACCCACGAAGCGAACCGGTCCTGTCCATCCGGATTTAACGATGGATCCAAAAGGACAACCGTTTGCTTAAGCATTTCCGTAACTTCAGGGCTCTGGGAGGCGACTAAATAATAGGCCACCAACGGTGCTGCATTATGCCCACTGGCCTCATTACCATGAACCCCATATCCTAGACGCACGACTATTGGCATTTCCGTGATATCCAGGTCTCCCGACACTTGTGGATCAGAAACCAATAAGTGCCTCTGGCGGATGGTCTCAAGGTTTTGCTGGTTTTCAGGTGAGGTGATTACCAGGTGAACTAACGGCCGCTGCTCGTGCGACCTTGCATATTCATAAAGAATGGCACGGTTAGACTTCTCTGCAAGGTACTGCAAATATGCCAGCAATTGCCCGTGATCAAGGTGCCATTCTCCCACCTGAAACCCGAAATAGGTTTCAGGAGATTGAATAGTTGAATCATATGCCCCTTCTGGGAGATAATAAGACAGCGGTTTGCCAGCCTGACAGGAAGGTCGGAAAAAAAGCAGCAAAAAAGCAAACAGGATTATGGACTGGGCTCTCATATGAAAGAATTGAATGGATAAATTTTAGGGGATAAATTTAAACAATTGTCATGAAGTCCAAAAAAAATCATCCCCTGTTCAATCACTCTGATGGCAGGCTGTTCCATTCAATCAACAAACCAAACCCGGTTAGCTTCAAAATATATTGATTAATCAGGAATATTTTAAATATTTTTATTTTAATTTTTTTTAAACTTCCTTTGTAATCATTAACAGGAAACGAAATCATGGATTATAAAACCCTGAAATACTACCAGGAAGGACCTGTGGGTATTCTGACCATCAGCCGCCCCGAAGTTTTGAATGCTCTCAACGACCATTTGATGTTCGAGATGCACCATTTCGTACTTTCCATTGGTTGCCGTGAAGGCTTGCGCGCCCTGATCCTGACTGGTGAAGGAAAGGCTTTTGCTTCAGGCGGAGACATCTCGGAGATGCAGCACCTCGATGCTTCCCGGGCCTATGATTTTTCAAGAAAGGGCCAGATCAACCTTCAACGACTGGCGGATCTGGAAATCCCACTAATTGCTGCGGTGAACGGTTATGCACTGGGTGGTGGTTTTGAGTTGGCTTTGGTCTGCGACTTCATCACCGCAAGCACCGATGCCCGCTTTGCTTTCCCCGAAACCAGCCTGGGCATCATCCCTGGCTACGGTGGATCTCAAAGAATAACCCGGCGTTGCGGATTGTCAAATGGCCTCTTTTTGATGCTCACCAGTGAAATGATCGATGCCTTTGAGGCACGCAGGATGGGCCTGGTGCAGAAAATATTTGAACCAACAGAATTGATTCCAAACACCATTGCCCTCGCAAATAAGATAGCAAAAAACGGACCAAATGCCATTAAAATGGCAAAAAAATTAGGTCGGGAGGGCATGGTTTTAAGTTTTGAAAAGGCCCTTGAACTGGAGCGGGAATTATTCTCCAGTCTTTTTGAAACCGATGGCCCTGAAGGGCTTAAAGCATTTGTTGAAAAGCGCAAACCTCAGTGGCGTGAATAATCCCAAATTGCTTTTCGCGCCATTTAAAGGACTTACCACCAAGGTTTTTCGTAATGCTTTCGAAAGGCATTTTGGAGGGTTCAACGCCATGTATGCTCCCTTTGTTTCCGGTTTGGGAAATGATAGGATTCATCCTGCCAAACTCTACGATTTTCTTCCTCGCTCAGCCAACCTGGTTGATACTGTGCCCCAGATCCTTTCCAATGATGCCCGTCAAATCATCCTCCTCGGGAAGGCCATCCACACGCAAGGATTCGACCATTTGAACTGGAACCTGGGATGCCCATTCTCACGCATTGCAAGCAAAAAAAGAGGCTGCGGTATCCTGCCTTATCCTGAGCAACTGGACCAAATACTTCATAAGGTATTCAAGGAATTGCCGTTAAAGCTTTCTATAAAAACCCGATTGGGTTATTTTCAACCTTCAGAAATTCTTTCAGTGCTTGAAGTATTGAATCATTACCCCATCCATTTGCTGATCATCCACGCTCGCGTAGGGACACAGATTTACAGCGGAGAAGTTGATCTGGATAGCTTCGGGAAATGCCTTGATATTTCAAAAATCAAACTTTCATACAATGGTGATATTGTCCACATTCCCCGTTTCCGGGAATTACAGCAACGTTTTCCAAACATATCAACCTGGATGATTGGCCGGGGTGCCTTGATCAATCCCTTCCTGCCTAATGAGATCAAAGGCATCCACTTTGAATATTCCGAAAAGAGGAAACGACTGTCCGGTTTTCATCAGGAACTTATCGCAGAAGGCTTGTCAACGAAGGAAAACGAAGCCAGGCTCCTGGGGTCGCTTAAAGCCGTTTGGTATTATATGTCCGGTTATTTTGAAAACCCCCTGGAGGTCTTTTCCGCAATAAAACGCACCACCACCCTTGACCAATATCAACAAATCCTTGGTCACACCCTCGGGCTCCCCTTTGCTGATGATGATAAGATGGCGTATTATTTCCGGAATGGCATTAAACACCTGGGTGATAAAGGTTATTAAGCCCTGACATTTTTTTGCCCAATTAAAAAAAATCACGTTACTTTACGGGTCTTTGCTGACAGGTTCTGAATTTAATCCCAATCCTATGACCAAGGCGAAACGACGGCCTAAACTTATTGAGGCACTCATCCCTGTAATCTTCCTGACAGCACTGATTTCCATTAACGTTTTCATTTTTGGTGATGATTCGCTTTCCGGGTCCAACCAAATCGTCCTGATCCTTTCGGCTTCGGTGGCCGCCATCATTGCCATGCGCCTGGGTTACTCCTGGGACCATTTGCTTAAAGGAATTGTAAAAAGCATTGGCTCTGCCATGTCATCCATCCTGATCCTTCTGTTGATAGGGTCACTGGCTGGGACCTGGCTCCTGAGCGGCGTGGTGCCTTCCATGGTTTATTACGGGCTGAAAATCCTTAACCCAACCATTTTCCTGGTAGCCGCCTGTGTGGTGAGTGCCATTGTGTCATTGGCCACGGGAAGCAGTTGGAGCACGGTAGCTACCCTCGGTGTGGCCCTCCTGGGAATAGGACGCGCACTGGGAATTCCAGACGGAATGATTGGGGGTGCCATCATTTCTGGGGCCTATTTTGGGGATAAAATGTCGCCCTTGTCAGACACAACTAACCTTGCCCCTGCGATGGCTGGGACCGACCTGTTTACCCATATCAGGTATATGGCTTTGACCACCGGGCCAACCATACTCATTACCCTCGTCATTTTTACAATAATGGGCCTCACCCGCTCACAGGGTGGGGAAATTAATGACATTGCTCCGGTACTGAGAGCCATCGACAGCACGTTCAATATTTCCCCCTGGCTTTTTATCGTTCCCGCACTGGTCATAACGCTTATCGTCCGTAAAGTTCCGGCCCTGCCTGCCTTGCTCGTGGGAACCCTGGCAGGTGCGCTCTTTGCCCTGATTTTCCAGCCACAGATCATACGACAGGTTAGCGGAATGGAGGACAAGTTCCACATGGCTGCTTATATCGCCATCATGAAGTCAATGTACACCAACATCAGTGTAACCACCGATAACGCGATGGTCAATACCCTTCTGGAAACAGGGGGGATGCGCGGCATGCTCAATACGGTCTGGCTCATCATGTGCGCCATGATCTTTGGCGGCATTATGGAAAGCAGCGGATTGCTCCACCGCATTACTGAATCAGTCATCAAACTGGCCCACAACACTGGATCACTGGTGGCTTCCACGGCAGGGACCTGCATTTTTTTCAACATTACGGCCAGCGACCAATACCTGAGCATTGTGGTGCCGGGCCGCATGTTTGCCGAGACCTACCGTGAACGGGGCCTCAAGCCACAACTCCTCAGCCGTACCCTCGAAGACAGCGGCACCGTGACCTCCGTCCTGGTGCCATGGAATACCTGCGGGGCCACCCAGGCAACAGTCCTTGGGGTGTCTACCCTGACTTTCCTGCCCTACTGTTTTTTTAATATCATCAGCCCTTTCATGACCGTTGCCTTTGCATATCTAAACATCAAAATCGCACGTTATAAAGAAGGAGAAGAAAAAGCACCGAGCGTGGAATAGGCAGGAAGGCCGTTACCCTGAGAAACTTTTGATTTCAGATTAACGATTAAGGATTGATAATTTTTGATTTGCTAACCCTTGAACCTGAAACGCAAAACCTGAAACCTTAACATGCGCCGTGTAATCTTCACCGTCACGAATGATGTCTTCACCGATCAGCGGGTAAATAAAATGGCGCAGACCTTGCAGGCTATGGGATTTCAACCCCTCATTGCAGGGGTTATGCGAAAAGGAAGTCCGCCTTTTTGTCCTGAATGGGCCGAGGTTAAACGCATCCCGGTTTGGTTTCAAAAGGGCCTCCTGTTTTATGCTGAGTTCAACCTGAAATTGTTCTTTTTCCTCTTGTTTTCCAAGGCAGACCTGTTTGTGGCCAATGACCTCGATACCCTTTTGCCCGTCCACCTGGTGGCCAGACTGCGCCGCAAACCCCTTGTTTACGACACCCACGAATATTTTACCGGCTCACCGGAAATAGAAGACCGGCCATTCAGGTGTTGGTTCTGGAAAAGCCTGGAGAAATACCTATTCCCCAGGCAAAATACCATCATCACCGTCAACGAGTCCATTGCCGCACTTTACAAAAAGGATTTCGGTAAAAAACTGCACGTGGTGCGCAACATGCCACGCTACCGGAAACCCGTTGAGATGCTCTCACGAACAGAGCTGGGGCTTCCTGAAAGCCAGCCCATTATCCTCCTCCAGGGAAGCGGCATCAACGTGAACCGGGGCACCGAAGAACTCATTGAAGCATTCCTTCCTGAATACGGAATCGGAAATGCGCTTTTGCTGATCATTGGGGATGGAAATGTAATGGAGCAATTAAAGGAAAAGGTCAAGGATTTACGCCTTGAAAAGAGGGTACGCTTCCTGCCCAAAATGCCCTATGAACAATTGATGCAATTTACCTCCAACGCCACCATAGGCGTTTCCCTTGATAAGCCCGGAAGCCTGAATTACCTTTACAGTCTGCCCAACAAACTCTTCGATTACATTATGGCCGGAACCCCGGTGCTGGTCTCCGACCTCCCTGAATTAAGTCGTATTGTGAAAAAATACCAGGTTGGTAAGATCGCCGTGGATCACGATCCGGCAACCATAGCTGCCAGTATCAGCGAGATGCTTTCTAATTCCGTTCAATTGGAATTGTGGAAATCAAACTGCCTTCAGGCAGCTAAGGAACTCAACTGGGAAAAGGAAGAGGTTGTCATCAGGGGCATTTATAAGAAAGTTCTGGAGGACAATTAAGGATTGTCCAGACAGAGCATTTTCAAAACGAAAAATTATTATTCTTCCTCTCCCTGTTCTTTTGAATTATCTTCCACATCTTCAGCAACCTGCTTTGCTCCATTCACATCAATCACCCTTCCCCCTTCGCATTTGAAAATGCGTGCAGGAAACTTATCAAAAAGCCGGTAGTCGTGGGTAGCCATTAATACGGCACGCCCGGTTTTGCTGATTTCAAACATCAGGTCCATGATCCCTTCACTGGTTTCGGGATCCAAATTTCCCGTAGGCTCGTCGGCCAGGATGATGTCAGGATCATTGATGAGGGCACGTGCAACGACCACCCTTTGTTGCTCCCCCCCTGAAAGCTGGTGTGGCATTTTAAATCCCTTCGTGCGCAGGCCTACCTTTTCCAGCACGTCTTCCAGGCGCTCCTCCATGGCCACCTTATCGTTCCAGCCCGTTGCCTTCATTACGAACAGCAGGTTGTCCTTCACCGAACGGTCGGTAAGCAGCTGAAAGTCCTGGAATACAATGCCGATTTTTCGGCGCAGAAAAGGAATCTGTTTTTCTTTGATCCCTTTCATTTCAAATCCAGCCACCTTGGCATATCCATCCACCATAGGCAAATCACCATAGAGAATTTTCAGCAGACTGCTCTTACCGGTCCCGGTACGTCCAATCAGGTAACAAAATTCGCCGCGTTCTATTTCCAGGCTTACTTCCGTAAGCACCAGCACATTTTTCTGGAATACGGAAACATTCTGCAATTCGATAATGGTGTCAAGGGCCATTTCAGGAGGATTTAGGAAAAAATTCGTGTAAAGGTACAAAAGAAAATAAAAAACCCGGGTGTTGGTGAACCCGGGTTTCCATTGAAAAAAAACGATTTATACCAAACCGGCAAACCCCATAAAGGCCAGCGCCAGGATCCCTGCGGTGATTAGGGCCACGGGAGCGCCCTGCATGCCTTTGGGAACTCCCATCAGATCCAGGTGCTCGCGAATACCTGCAAAAAGAATGATCGCCAGGCCGAAACCAATGGCGTTGGCAATGGCAAAAACCACGCCCTCTAAAAGGTTCAGGTCTTTCTGTACGGTCAGCAGGGCTACCCCAAGCACCGCGCAGTTGGTTGTGATCAGCGGGAGAAAGATCCCCAGGGCTTGGTAAAGGGCCGGGCTCACTTTTTTCAGGATGATCTCGACCATTTGCACAAGAGCAGCAATCACCAATATATAGGAAATGGTCTGAAGAAAGGTAATCTCAAAGGGTACCAGGATGAACTTATAGATCAGGTAGGTGACCACTGTGGCCAGGGTCATGACAAACATCACGGCTCCCGACATCCCTGTGGAGGTAGAGACTTTGGATGAAACCCCGATAAAGGGACAGATCCCCAGAAAATGCGCCAATACGATGTTATTGACAAATACGGCTCCGATTATGATCAGTATATATTCCATGGCTCAGATTTTATTCCTTTTTCTTCAGGAGATTAGACAAGGCAATCAGGTATCCCAGCCCCAGGAAAGCACCGGGAGCAAGCACAAACAAAAGCATGCCTTCACCCTTAATGAAAGAGTGACCAAAGATAGCCCCTGCACCCAAGATCTCGCGGACCGCCCCCAACAAGGTCAATGCAAAGGTGAAGCCCAGCCCCATCCCAAGTCCGTCAATCAGTGAGCTCAGCACTCCTTTCTTACTGGCAAAGGCCTCTGCACGCCCCATGACAATGCAGTTTACCACGATCAGGGGGATAAACAGACCCAAGGCCGCGAAAAGATCCGGGGAATAAGCCTCCATTACCAGTTGAACAATGGTAACAAACGAGGCGATAATCACAATGAAGGAAGGGATACGCACTTTATCCGGGATGGCATTCTTGATCAATGAAACTACCACGTTTGAGGATACCAGTACAAAGGTGGTTGCCAGACCCATCCCCATCCCATTGATGGCCGAAGTGGTCACCCCAAGGGTGGGGCAAAGGCCCAGCAGCAAAACAAATACCGGGTTCTCCTTGATAAATCCCTTGGTGAAGTTTTTCCATTGACTCATTGGGCTCCTCCTTCCTGATTTTTCACATGTTCAACAAAAGTGCTGTAGGCACGCTGGATGCCATCACAATAGGCTCGGCTGGTGATGGTAGCTGCCGTGATGGCATCTACGTCCCCTCCATCCTTTTTCACACGCAGTGATTGGCTGGCAGGATCAAATTCCTTGAACTGGTCGCTCCAGTCCGACTTCTTCTTATCGATCTTGTCGCCCAGACCAGGGGTTTCTGCGTGCTGCAGATGGACCACATCCACAATTCGCCCGTCAGGGTAAAAGCCTACCATGGCCTGAATGCGGCCACTGAACCCCTCGTCAGTATAGGTTCCTACGGCAACCCCCACCAATTCGTCTCCCTGGTAGGCAAAGTTGAACTCCAGTGAGTCCTTGCCATCCATGGGCAAAAACTTTTGGGTTTCCAAACGGTCAAAGGCGGGTACCACCTGGGTGATGGCGTTTTGCCGGGCTGCCTCACGCGATTGGGCGATGGGGGCCTTGGTGACATTATAAACACTGGCCAGGGCAAACGAAGCTACCGCCGTCACCACCAGCAAGGTCAACAACATATTGAGAAACGAAGATTCTTTCTTAGCCATTTTTCACCTCCTCCCCAAAACGACGGGGTTTGATGCTACGGTTAATAAGCGGAACAAAAGCATTCATAATTAAAATAGAAAAGGCTACCCCTTCCGGATAGGCTCCGAACATGCGAATAATCACCGTCAATATACCACACCCCACACCAAAGATCAGCATGCCCCGTTTGCTCATGGGACTGGTGACCATGTCGGTGGCCATGTACAGGGCTCCTAGCATCAAGCCACCTGATAACAGATGATATAAAGGATTAAAATGATAACCCGGATCAGCCAGCCAGAAGATGCCAGTGAAAACCAGCACGGTGCCCAGGAAGGCCACCGGAATATGCCAGGTGATCAGTTTTTTATACAACATATACAATCCGCCCAGCAAAAGCGCAATAGCTGAAATTTCACCCATTGAACCGCCCATTTGCCCAAGCAGCAATTGCCCATATTCAGGTATCTGTGGGATGATCTCGGCAACCGATTCACCCTTATCCAGACCCTCCTTCATTATAGCGAGGGGGGTGGGACCAGTAACAATGTCGGTCAGCTGGGTGCTAAAGGCGGTAGGCTTGGGATAATTGGTCATATGCACCGGGAAGGAAATCATCAGGAATACCCTGCCCACCAGGGCGGGGTTAAAGGGGTTTTTTCCCAGACCACCAAAAGTCATCTTACCGATGCCTATAGCCACAATCGAACCAATCACAACCATATACAAGGGGAGGTTGGCAGGCACGTTAAAGGCCAGCAGGATGCCCGTGATGACCGCTGAACCATCAAATATGGTCAGGGGCCCCTTGATCATGTATTTCTGGATGACATACTCCACGGCAATGCAACTGACCACTGCCGTAAGTGTCAGCAGGATGGCAGCCAGGCCGAAAAAATAAAAGGAAACCAGCATGGCCGGAATCAGCGAAACGACCACGCCAAACATGATCTTGCTGACCGACTGGCTGTCATGCACATGGGGCGAGCCCGATACCGTTAGTAAACTCATAGGTTTTTTCTTTGCTGTTATCTTCTGTGCAATCTACTAATGAATTAATGTTGCGAGCGCTTTCGGATCATGGTACCCACCCGGGTCTTGCCCACCCTGATCTGATCGAGCAGTGGCCTGCCTGAAGGACAAATAAAATGACACGAGCCGCATTCCATGCAGTCCATGATCCTCTCCTTTTCGCAATCCTCATCTCGTTTCTGGTCCGAAAGGGCACCCAGCAGGTAAGGCTCCAGGCCCATGGGGCAAGCCGTGGCGCATCGCCCACAGCGAATGCAGTTCAGAATGGGCTTGCGACTGGACTCGGCTGATGGAAATACCAGAATACCGCTGGTGCCTTTGGTGACCGGCACTTCAAGGTTACTGACGGCTTTCCCCATCATGGGGCCACCATTCACCACTTTCCCGGTATCCTCAGGCATTCCGCCGACAGCTTCTATCAATGCACTAACTGGTGTACCTATACGCACCTGGAAATTGGATGACTTCTGCAGCCCCTTTCCGGTAACGGTCACCACCCGTTCCACCAGTGGTTTGTTTTTTTGTACCGCCTCATATACCGCATAAGCAGTTCCCACATTATGCACCACGGCACCCACTTCGATGGGAAGCTTACCCGAAGGCACCTCACGGCCAGTCAGGGCCTTAATGAGTTGCTTTTCACCGCCCTGCGGGTATTTCACCTTCAGGGGCTCTACGCTGATCCCGGGAAATTCCTTCGCCAGATGCCGCATATGCTCAAGGGCATCGGGCTTGTTGTTCTCAATGCCGATGATAGCGCGACTTACACCCAGGGCTTTCATCTGGATGGTTACCCCCACCAGCATCTCCCTGCCTTTTTCCAGCATCAGCCTGTGGTCAGAGGTCAGATAGGGTTCGCATTCCACACCATTAATAATCAATACATCAGCTTTTTTCCCCGGAGGCACCATCAGTTTGACGTGTGATGGAAAGGTAGCTCCGCCCATCCCTACAATACCCATTTCGTTCACCCGGGCAGTGATCTCCTTGGCATCCAGGGAACATTCTTTTACCAGGTCGGCACTTAAATCGATGCCCTCAGCCCATTCATCGCCTTCCACATTGATCACGATGGATTTTTTGCGGTAGCCGCTCGAATCGGGCAGGTCGTCAATCTTGGCCACTGTGCCAGAAACAGACGAATGAATGTTGGCCGAAATGAATCCCGAGCCTTTGGCTATAAGCTGCCCCGCCTTTACCTTGTCGCCCTTAGCCACTACCGGACTGGCCGGCGCTCCCAAATGCTGCGACAAGGGAATCGTCACCACGGCAGGTAAGGTCAGCACCTCGATCGGCGCATGGGCTGATAACTTATTTTCAGGTGGATGAACACCACCAAGCTTGAAAGTTTTCAAAGTATAATTGTGTTACAGTTCAATCTTAAATTAGATGTTCCAGGTTTCGGGTTTCCGGTATTAGGTTTTTGGTTTCAGGTAGAAGAATCTTTAATCTTTATATTCCTAAATTCTCAATCTGCTAATCCTCACATCTGCTAATCCTCAAATTACTTTTCTTCAATTGCAGCCTGCGCCTCCACCTTCGGCTTCCTTGGCGGGAAGTTCAGTTCGTGGATGGCATTGGTGGGGCATACCGGAACGCATTTACGGCACAGCGTGCACTTGTTGAAATCGATATAGGCCAGGTTATTTTCCATGGTGATGGCATCGAATTTGCATTCTTTCACGCATTTGCCACAGCCGATGCAGGCCACCTCGCAGTTCTTGCGTGCAACCCCGCCTTTCTCCTTGTTAATGCAGGAAACGAAAATGCGGCGGTCCTTTTTGCCCTTCTTACGCATCTCGATGATGTTGCGTGGGCAGGCTTTCACACAAGCCCCGCAAGCCACACACTTGTCATCGAGGATTACTGGCAGGCCGGTCACCGGATCCATATACATCGCATCGAACTGGCAAGCCTCCACGCAGTCGCCGCATCCCAGGCAGCCATAAGGGCAGCCACCCTCGCCCGCAAACAGGCTATGGGCAAAGGCACAGGTCATTGCACCCTCGTATTTTACCTTAGGGGGCGAATTTTCACGGCTCCCATTACAACGAAGCACCGCGATCATGGGTTCCTGCTCGGCAGCTTCAAGGCCTAAAACTTCGGCGATATCCTGCATCACAGCATTACCACCCGGAGGACAGCTCATCCCATCCAGGCTTTCGGCCTTCACGATGGCTTCGGCCATGGCACGGCAGCCAGCATAGCCGCATCCCCCGCAGTTCGCTCCGGGTAACTTGTCGGCCACCAAGTCGATGCGTGGATCCTCTATAACTTTAAATTTCTGGGCTACCATATACAGGATGATCGCAGATATCGCCCCAATGGCTCCCAGTGATAAGACGGAAAATAACGTAATTTCGTTCACCTCTGAAGGGTTTGTTAGTGAAAGAAAACAAGCTCGCGCCACAAAATCAAGCGCTGTGAATCGATTAACCTCAACTCGGGGCAAAAATAGAAAACAAAAATCAAACCCTTAAGCCTTCAACAGGTTTTTTAAAGCTCTACAAGCCATTGTCAATCAAACAAATACACTTATGTGCCTATCTTGCACCTTTACAGAAAACTGAACATCAGCGACATACAGCCTTGTTTAGAATCTATCTAAATTTCAACAACTTAATGGATTAAGGATTTATTTTAATTTTTTTTCAGATAACGCTTCCTTAATATGAAAAAAATCAGCAAATTCGTGTTCATTTTTAATCGAAAACCCACAAAAAAGGAGCTAACATGACAGAAGAAAGACAATTTGTTCCCTTTGTTTCTGCCGAGACAGACATGAAGGAGTTTACCCTTCGGGCTTTGCTCATAGGGCTGGTGATGTCAGTCGTACTTGGGGCCGCCAACGCCTACCTGGGCCTTAAGGCAGGTATGACCATTGCCGCTGTTTATCCTGCTGCTGTGGTTGGAATGGCCTTGCTGAAGATTGTCAAGGGCACCATCCTTGAAGAAAACCTGGCCCGAACGGTGGGCGCCATCGGCGAATCGGTGGCTGCCGGAGCTATTTTCACCCTTCCGGCCTTTTTTATTGCCGGTCTTTGGGATCCCTTCTTTACGGCAGGCAACTACGTAACCTCTTCCCTGATTATGATCGGAGGCGGTTTTCTGGGCATCATGTTTGTCGCCCTGCTGCGCCGCGTGATGGTGGAAGATGCCGAACTTCCCTTCCCCGAGAGTGTGGCTGCCGCCGAGATCCACAAAGCCGGTCGTACTGGCGCGGGTGGTTCGAAGTGGCTGTTCCAGGCCATGATCGTGGGCGCCATAGTTAAACTGCTGGCCGAATTCAGACTTTTTGCAACAGCATGGGAACAATTTATCCTCTGGGGTAAGCAAACCATCGCCGGAAGCAAATTCAGTGGTGAAGGCGGGATGTTCCTGGGTTCCCCGGGTGTAAGCCCTGCATACATTGGCGTTGGTTACATCATCGGGCCCACCTTGGGGGCACTGGCCTTCAGTGGTGGCATCATCGCCTGGGGTTTGCTGACTCCTATCATCCTTTATTTCATTGGTCCAAGCCTCGAGATGGTTGATCCCACAAGTTCTGCCGCATGGCTTGCCGAAGCCAAGAATGTTTGGTCGAGCATCGTCAGGCCAATTGCCATTGGCGGTATGCTGGTGGGAGCGATTTTTACCCTCTTTAAAATGCGCAATAGCCTCATCGAGGGAATTTCCCGTTCCATTGGCGATGTAAAGAAAGCCGCTTCAGGCCTGGCTGGTGATGCCAACCGCATTGAAAAAGACCTCAGCTTCCGCTTTGTCGTTATCGGTATCATTGCTGTGGCCATCCTAACCTGGGGCATCACCTATTTCATTTTCCATACCTATATGTGGGTTGCCATTGTGGTAGCTATCGTCATGACCATCCTGGCCTTTTTCTTTGCCGCTGTTTCGGGTTACCTGGTAGGCCTCATCGGCTCTTCCAACAACCCCATCAGCGGACTTACCCTCACCGCCCTGGTCATTACCGCCCTGGTGCTGGTGCTTTTGGGCATTGACGGGGGGGATGCAGGTGTTGCCGCTGTGCTCGGCGTAGCTGCCATCGTCTGTGTGTCGGCAGCCGTGGCTGGCGAGATGCTGCAGGACCTGAAGTCAGGTCACATCCTGGGCGGTACCCCCTGGAAAATGGAAATCGGTAACATTATCGGGGTGGTAGCCTCTGGTGCCATTATGTTTTTCATCCTCACTATTCTTAACGACGGCGACGTGGCCCGGGGTGCTATCGAAGGCTATGCCGGTGGTTTCGGCAGCGAAGAGCTTCCTGCCCCCCAGGCAAGCCTCATGGCTATTCTTTCGCGCGGCATCGTAGGCGGCGAAATGGCCTGGCCCCTGATCATCGTTGGGATCTTTATGGGCGTTGGCTTTATCCTGATGGGCGTGAAAAGCCCCATGCTGGTCTCTGTAGGGATGTATCTGCCCCTGACCACTACCTTTGCTATCTTCGTGGGTGGTCTCATCAAAGGCATTACCGATACGATGGCCAAGCGACGCAAATTCAATGAAGGCCAGAAACAACGCTCGGAAAATGTAGGCATTTTGCTTGCCTCTGGTCTTATTGCAGGTGAGGCCCTGATGGGCCTTGTGGTTGCGATGTTTGCCGTGGGCGGCGTGTTCCTGTTCAATGTGTTCTCATTCTTCCAGAACCCCACCTTTACCATCGGTTTCATCGTCATCATCCTGGTGGCCCTCTATCTGATCTTTATCCCCATCCGCAATGCCGGCAGTCCGGATCAACCCGCACCTCCAGCAGCAGGCGGACACTAAATTGTTTTCTTTAACTAAAGATACCGTCCCGGAATTGTTTCCGGGGCGGTTTTTTTTGCTTAAAACCAAGATTTTAAGCCTTTATATCCCTACCAAAGACCTACCATGGTCGTGTCCACAAGACCCGTATGCGAGCCCGGCACGACCTATACCCGAGCATGGTACGAGCGTTGTGTCACTATATATAACCTTTTTTCTTTAAATAACTATTTTTTTAATATTAAAAAACTGTTTTGTATCCCCCTGATTCAAACGCCCCCGGTAATTCTTAAATCTTTACCTTTGCTGTTCAGATGGAAGGATACGATATCATTGTGATTGGTGCGGGTGCAGCGGGCTTGCTGGCTGCCGGGCGCGCCGGTGAATTGGGCGCCAGGGTCCTTGTCCTGGAGCGCAACGAGCGGCCCGGGCGTAAGTTGCTCATTACTGGCAAAGGTCACTGCAACATCACCAACGAGGCTCCTCAGAGCCAATTCCTGAAAAAGGTCTATCCCAACGGCCGATTCCTGCGCCACGCTTTTGCCACCTTCTTCTCCGACGACATGGTCTCCCTGCTGAACCGCGAGGGGCTTGAGACCTTTGTGGATCGCGGCGACAGGATATTCCCCCTTAGCCGGAAAGCCGCCGATGTGGTCAATACCCTGGTGCGCTGGGTGCAAAAACAAAAGGTGGAGTTCCGATACGGGCAACGAGTTGAAAGCCTGATTATTAATGACGGTTCGGTATCCGGTGTAAGCCTGCACCAGGGCAACAAGCTGGTGGAGATCCCCTGCAGGAAAGTCATTGTAGCCACAGGGGGAAAATCATACCCCACGACAGGCTCAACAGGCGATGGCTATAAGTTGGCTGAAACGGCCGGACATAGCATTGTCGCCCTGCATCAGGCGCTGGTACCCCTGGAAACAACTGGCGACACTGCCCAGAAAATGCAGGGGCTTAGCCTTAAGAACGTAAAGGCATCCGTATGGATCGACGGAAAAAAAGTGACCGATGAATTTGGGGAGATGCTGTTTACCCATTTCGGGCTGTCAGGACCCATCATCCTGAGCCTGAGCCGCGGTGTGGTGGCCGCCCTCAATGCCCGGCGCCATATCGAGATCTCGGTCGACCTGAAGCCAGCCCTCGACGAGGCCACCCTCGACAAACGCCTGCTGCGCGACCTCGACAGCCAGGGTCGGAAGAAGATCAGCAACCTGCTGCGGCTTTGGCTGCCTGCACTGATGGTCCCAGTTTTCATTGAGCTGCTGGAACTGGACCCGGAGATGGAAGGCCATCAGCTTCCTGCCAAGGCCAGGAAAAAGATCCTCCTGCTATTAAAGGACCTTCGCTTCAAGGTAACCGGCTGCCGCTCGTTTAAAGAGGCCATCATCACGGCAGGAGGGATAAACACCGCTGAGGCGGACCCCTCCACCATGGAATCGAAGCTTGTCAAAAACCTTTATTTCGCGGGGGAAGTGCTCGATCTGGACGCCGACACCGGGGGCTATAACCTGCAGATCGCCTGGAGCACGGGATGGCTGGCGGGGGAGAGCGCAGCGAATTCAGCAGGCAGTAAGCAGTAGGAAGTAGGAAGTAAAAAGTTGGAAGCAGGAAGTTGAAAGAAGAAATTTCTGTTTTTTAAGTCATTGTATATCAGTGTTTTTTGACAGGATTTGGGTACTTTTAGGACCCAATAGGACAACCAGAAAAAAGAGCCTTGAGAACTTTCTCATCTCTCACCTCTCATTTCTCATCTCTAATCACTCATCACTCACCACTAATTTTCATGGCTATTTTAATGCCGTCGGCGGCGCTGGAAACGATGCCTCCGGCAAAGCCGCTGGCTTCGCCTGCAAGATAAAGGTTTTCAAAGCCTTCCACCAGTCCCTGGGGGTTGCGGATAACCTGTATTGGGGAGGAGGTCTTGCTTTCCAGGCCTAAGAGGATTCCCTGGTCATAGCCCCTGAGTTTTCGGGAGAAGTCTTTCAGGCCTTCGCGCATGGCGCTGACGATGATGGGGGGCAGCATTTCCCATAAGGGTGCTGGCAGGAGTCCAAGGGGGTAACTGCTTTTGGGCAGGGGACTGCCCATTTTGCCCTTCAGGAAATCGGCAATGGTACAGGCGGGTGCCCCATAGCCTTTGGAGAACTTGTAAAAGGAATGCTCAAGGTCTTCGAGCCAGGCCATGGCATCCAGGGGGGATTGTATCTTTGCGGAGAGCTGTGTTGGATGCACGCCCGCCACACAGGCCGCATTGGCAAACTGGCCGGCGCGCTTGTAATAGCTCATCCCGTTAACGGTGTTCACGTGGGCATAGGTGGCGGCGGGCACAACCATCCCGCCGGGGCACATACAGAAGGAATAGACAGGGTGCTTGCCATCGCCCGGGGAGGTGAGGCGGTATTCGGCGGCTTTCACACCTTCCAGCTTCTCTGTTCCCCACTGCGCCCGGTTGATGAGCGCCTGGGGATGCTCGGCACGACTGCCCAGCGCAAAGTTCTTGATCCGGAAAGGGACCCCGCGGCTTATCAGCATCCGGTAGGTCTCGTAAGCCGAATGCCCTGGCGCCAGCACAAAATGATCGGCCGAAAAGGTGCCGGAAGAGGTCACCGCCTCCTCCACCCTGCCCTGCTGGATGACCAGGTCGCTGAGCAAGGTCTCGAACAGGATCTTCCCGCCAAGGGACTGATATTGCTCACGCAAGTTCTTTATTACCACCCGCAATTTATCGCTGCCCACGTGGGGATGGGCCAGGTAAGCGATCTCGGGTGGTGCGCCTGCCTGAATGTATTGCTGAGTAAAAAAGGCCCGCTCGCACGAGATGTGCTTGGAGCGCGAGGTAAGCTTGCCATCGGAAAAGGTGCCTGCCCCGCCCTCGCCAAAGGAATAGTTGGCCATGGGACTGAAATCACCGGTCTTCTCAAATTGATGGAGTTTACCTGCCCGGGTATCCACTTCAGCGCCCCGCTCCACCAGCAGGGTCTCGAAGCCTGCCATCTGGAGCACCAGGGCAGAAAAGAATCCCGCCGGACCGCTGCCCAGGATAAAGACCTTCTGATCCCTTTTCCGGTAAGGGATCTCGAGGCATGGCTGAGGCAAGGGCTCTCCACTCTTGAGTTCATCAGAGGTCACCCCTACCCTCACCAGCCAATGGATGCGGCTCTTGTTGCGGGCATCAAGGCTTTGGGATTCGATCTGAAAACTAAAGTTTTGGATGCCCAGTTGCCTGGCAATCAGAGCACGCAATTCCGGCTGGTGGTAACCAGTGGGGAGCTTGATTTCGAGGATTTGAAAGCCCATGGAGTGACTTGAGAGACTTTAGAAACTTAAGGGACTTAAGGTGTTATTTGATTTCA
Organism: Bacteroides sp.; assembly: GCA_036351255.1. Lineage (NCBI taxonomy): Bacteria > Pseudomonadati > Bacteroidota > Bacteroidia > Bacteroidales > Bacteroidaceae > Bacteroides > Bacteroides sp. The sequence goes on along the minus strand of JAZBOS010000128.1, from coordinate 45,729 downwards.
GATTAACGATTAACCCTGCCTGCCCTCCTTCGGCGGGTAAACCTGCAGGCAGGGATTTTTGATTTGATAAGTGTCAGACATCAAACACCTGAGACCTTATACCCTGAACCTTAAACCCTAAACCCTAATCCCTGATCCCTAACCCTTGATTCGGAAGGTAAATATACTCCTGATCTTTTCCCGGTTGAAGTAAAGAATGCCGTAATAGGGTACCATCAAAGCCAGTGAGACCAGGGCGCTGAAGCCTTCGTTGCCAGTAAGGGCCATTAAAATAAAGAGGCTGGCGAGCAGGATCAGGAAGGGCAAGAGGTAACCCAGGAAAAGGGCACGGAAGCCCAGGGAACGCTTAAGGGTAACGGTGACTTGCTGACCAGCTTCAACCCGTTCATCAGGTTCAAGACAAACCTCAACCACCTTATCGGTCACCTCAGCCATCCCGCAATAACTCTTAGCATGACATGATCCGCAGGCCGCCTGTGCTTGTATCCGCACATAAGCCTGCCCACCATCCAGGTGATCTACAATGCCTGGATGCTCAATTTCCGGGATTTGATTTTGCCTCATTCGACTGCAAAATTAATAAAAGAAATCAAGTATGGGGATAAGGGCATGGGCATGGGACTTGGGGCTTGGAGCATGGGGCTCCCAGACCAGGAGGGAGACCCTTAGAGCCATACCTCTCATCTCTCATCTCTCATCTCTCATCTCTCATCTCTCACTTCTCACCTCTCACTTCTCCATAAGCACCTTCCATTCGCCATCGATTTTCACCACATCGAGGGCGGCCCGGTCGCCATCAGCATAATAGCTGCATTCGGCCTCCGTTTCAGAGATTATCTCACATTGAATATTTTCAAAAGTGACGTCTTCAAACAAATTAAATCCTTCCTTTTGCCATTGAGAAAGAATCTCAGCCGTTTCAGGGGTGCACAGTTCCATGGCTTTATCGAGATCACCATTGGTCATGTGCTTTAAAAACGCCTCCACCACCTGTTCGGGGGTATCGGTTTTCGACGATTTACAAGAAGAGAAACTCAAGGCCACAAAACTTCCCAGGGCCAGCATCAGCATCAGTTTTTTCATCATACAATGTTTTGGGTGAATCAAAAGAAAATTGTTTCTGTTCAAAAGTAAGTTTTTTTTATAAAGGATGGGGTCACAATGGATGGAAGATCTTATTTGCCCTCAGGATTTCGGCAATAATCTTTGCGCTTTATTAAGAAAATGCCCTAATTTTACCCCTGTTCAGGCATCATTTTTGTAATATTAAAATTGGGTGATTTCATGGACAAATTGGCCCTCTGCCCTTTCACGCGATTTCTTCTGTTTATTCCTATGGCTTTGCTGGTCTTTTCCTGCCAGGAAGATGAAAAGGAACCTGCTCCGGAAACCTATTTCATTCAGGCCACCATAAATAATACAGTGGTTGAATTTAAAGATCAGCCATCGCTTGGGGCGACCACAGCCCATTATGGAGACCAGTATGAACTTGGTATTTATGGAAATATTGAGGAAATTACCGGAATTTTAATACAGATATACGATACCGAACCCTTAGGCCTCGGAAACTATTCAGGCCTGGTGCAGACTGATAACCAAATGGTAGGGGTCCGCTTTAGTTATGTGGACGAATTTGACAATTATTTAACAGACTTGAGTAATCCAGAAGGCTCACTTACAATTTCCATGCTTAACGATACGCTGGTAAGAGGTTTTTTCTCGGGCGTTGTTAAGAAAACGAGCTCAGAGGAAACACTCACCATAACCAATGGAGAATTTTTTGTTAAACTTGTAAATTAAATCCCGGGAAGAGTGAAAAACTAGTCCCTAATAATCCTTAGTTTTCGTTTCCTTTTAAGATCAGGTTAGAAATAAAAAGTAAAAGCAATGCAGCGGTTATTATTCTTTTTTATTTTTCCGGTTTTATTTTTTTCGGTACCCTGCCATGCACAATTGGATATTGATTCCCTCAGGGCGGAATTCCGCAAGGCCACTGACCCAAAGGACAAGATCCTTCTGCAAATATTCATTGGAGCTCAATTTGAAACAAAAAACTATGACACGGCCTTTTATTACCTTAATATTGCGCTGGACCAGGCTGAAAAATTGGGGATAGCCAGCACGGACCCGGAAGATCAGAGAATTTACCTGAGATTGAAAGGATCAGCCCTTCAGGGTCTTTCTGCATTGCACAATAGATTTAATGATGCTGAAGGAGTCAGGAAATATGCGGGCCAGATCATTGCAATGGGGCCTGGAAAAGCAGACTCACTCGCACTGATTGTGGCCTGGCTTTCGCTTGGCAACATCAGCCAGATGGAAGGTAATTTCCCGGAAGCCACTGAGCAATATCGTAGAGCACTCGAGCTTTCCACAGGGAGAAAGGATACCCTGAATATTGCCAAATCGGCACATAATTTGGGGGTTACCTATTTCTATATGGGAAATCTGGATGAGGCAGCATCTTACACCAACCAGGCTCTGGAATGTTATTCTCAAAAAAACGACCGCCTCGGGAAATCAAGTTGTTTGCTAATGTTGGGCAACCTGATGTATGACCTGGAGGATTATCAAAAGGCCTTGAATTACTACAATGAATCATACCTCGGATTTGAGGAATTGAACCATACGGTAGGAAAGTACAATGCCATCCTGAATATTGGCACGATCCTGATTGAAGAGGAGCGCTATCCGGAGGCCATTGAACGCTTTGAAAATGCCCTGGCTATGGCAAGGGAGATCAACGACCACCAGGGGGTGGTAAGGTGCCTACATAATATGGGGATGAGCTATTCACAGATGGGTGATCCCCGAAAGGCACTACAACATTACCAGGAAGCACTTGTTATTGCACGGGCACATCAATTCAAACACATTGAGGCCAACACCCTCAGCAATATGGCCGCTGTAAACAATGACCTCAGGCAATACAATGAAGCCCTGAACCTGGCTACCAGAAGCCTAGAACTTTCAAGTGAGATCCAGTCCCTTGATGACCAAATTTATGCATACAAAAACCTTTCCATTGCACAGGAAGGCCTTGGAAACATCAGGCAAGCCCTTGAATATCATAAGCTTTTTAAACTCTTTAATGATTCTCTTACGCGGATCGAGAACCGGCGGGAGATCTCGGAGGTTGAAGCTCAATATCAAACCGAGCAGATCAAGCAGGAAATGGAACTTAAAAATGCCTTGCTGGAGAAACAGGATCTTGAGCTCGTCCAACAATCCGTTAGCCTCAGTCGCCAGAAAATTATTCGAAATTTCATGATTGCCGGACTTCTCGCCTTATTTCTAATCCTTCTGCAAATATATAGTAGTTCGAGACGTCGCAAATTAGCCAATGAGCTAATCATGAAGCAAAACGAGGAAATCGGTGAACAACATGAAAAAATCACCCAACAGAAAAATATCATTGAAGAAAAAAATCTGGCCCTGGTATCAAGCATCAGGTATGCACAGAATATTCAGAATGCACTGCTACCCGATGAGACCAACCTTCAGGAAGCTTTTGAGGAGTATTTTATCATTTACGAGCCCAAAGAAATTGTCAGTGGCGATTTTTACTGGATCAGCAGGCAAAATGGCGTCACTCTTCTTGCACTGGCCGATTCCACCGGTCACGGTGTGCCGGGAGCTTTTTTAAGTGTCCTGGGCCTTTCGTTTTTAAACGAATTTGTGGCGAGGAGAAAGTACCACAGCCCCGCCCAGCTTCTTGATGAAATGCGGTTGTATATCATTAGCTCCTTGCATCAGGAGGAAACGCAAAAAACCTCACAGGAAGGAATTGAGATGGCCCTGCTTGCCATTGACCATCAAAACCATAGCGTCACTTTCAGCAGTGCAAGAACGCCCATTTATGTTGCCACAAAGGGTGAAATAAAATTGGATGGAGAGCCAATCACCATGCCCCACAGCCCCCTGGTAAAATTTAAGGGAGACCCAATGCCCCTTTCTTTTCACCGCAAAATGAAAGCGTTTTCGAATCAAACCCTATCGTTAAACCCCGGCGATAAGGTTTATATTTTGACCGATGGATTCGGAGATCAATTCGGCTCTGATAAAAGGGAAAGGTTCACCAACCAGCGGGCAATGAAACTTTTGGAACAGATCTTCGATCAACCCATGGCTGAACAAAAAGAAACCCTGATAAAAACCTTATATAACTGGAAACAAGATTGCGAGCAGATTGATGATATCGCGGTGATTGGTTTCAGAATCTGATGGGTTTCCGCGCCCTTTGTCTTTGAAACGAAGTGTGGACTCTGCTTCTCTTTCCTAAAATTCCACTACTCCATTATGATACGTTTTCCTTCACGCGAAGTAATCATTGGCAACCGACCCCTGGGCAGGAAGCATCCCATACGCTTACAGTCAATGACCAACACCGCACCTCTTGACATACAAGCAACCCTAAAACAGATCATCCGGATTTTTGAGGCTGGGGCCGACTATGTGCGAATCAGTGCCCCAAATCGCCAAAGTGCCCTTAACCTGAAGAAGATCAGAAAAGAACTACACAAGGCGGGCTTTGACCAGCCTCTCATTGCAGATATCCATTTCAATCCTGACCTGGCACTGATCGCCGCAAAATTTGTTGAGAAAGTCAGGATAAACCCCGGCAATTATTCCGGCGCAGGGCGTAAGGGGCAGAAGGACTGGGCCGACAGCGAATATGAGGCGGAACTTGAAAGAATTCGCCAAAATATTTCCCCGCTTCTTGAGGTGTGCAAGGAATATGGCACGGCCATCCGGATTGGCACTAATTTTGGATCACTATCTCCAAGAATCATTTCCAGGTTTGGCAATACCCCAGAAGGAATGGTTCAGTCAACGCTTGAATTCCTGAAAATCTTTGAAGACCTTGGATTTTACAACACCGTTATTTCTTTAAAGGCCAGCAACCCCTTGCTAATGATCCGTTCCTACCTGCTGATGGTTGAGCGAATGCTGGAAGAGGGTATGGCCTATCCGCTTCACTTAGGTGTTACCGAAGCCGGTGAAGGAGAGAACGGCCGCATCAAATCTGCCCTGGGGATCAGTACCCTGCTACAGGAAGGTATTGGCGATACCATAAGGGTAAGCCTGTCAGAAGAGCCCGAAGCTGAGATTCCCGTCGCCAGAAAGATTGCCGAGCCTTTCCAGGGAATCTTTCCCGGCGTCGGTGCGCTGACAAGTAAATTTTCAGTGAAGCCATTCAACTGGCAAGATAAGCAGTTGCCAGCCCTGCCCGGAGGGCATAAGGCCATAGTGATCAGTTCTTTTTCGGGAAGCACCCGAAATGCAACCCATCTCCATCCCCAGGCTGATAAAAGCTTTCTGGACACAAATCTCCCCAACCCGCCCGATCTTTATTTTATACAGGGAGAAAAGGAAAAAGATGAACATGGCCTTTCAGGTCTTCCTAATGGAAAAATCTTAGACATCAATTCAGGATTTGAACATCCGCTATTGACGCAAGAGCAGGTATTCAATGGAAGTTTCAAAACTCATTCAGGTTTTTACTTTTTTCATCTGACCCATCTTCCTGATCCTGATTTGGTTAAAAAGCTGATCAAAATTCCCCGCCTGATAATCCTTTGGCGGCCTGAAAAGATCCTTGAACCGGCATTGATCAGTGATTTGTTTTTACTGTTGGAGGGAGCACAGGACCCTGTTGCCATTATTCCCTGCCTCACTTACAATCAAGCCGATGGGGAGGCGTTTATCCTTAAACTGACTGCCGACCTGGGCAGGCTTCTTCTTGAGCGAAAGATCCACGGAATGTGGATAGAAAATCCAGGCCTAACCCAAAAGGTCATTATTCAAGCCTGTTACAGTTTGCTTCAGGCCACAGGGCTCCGTATCACACGCACCGAATACATCTCTTGTCCAACCTGTGCCCGCACCTCATTTGACCTGATGAAAGTCCTCAAAGAGGTAAAGGAGAAAACCAGCCACCTTCCCGGACTAAAGATAGCCGTCATGGGTTGTGTAGTAAACGGACCCGGAGAAATGGCTGATGCCGATTTTGGGATTATGGGTTCAGGTCCTGATACCGTAAACCTTTTTAGAGGAAATGAGGTTGAAGTAAAAAACCTGCCCCAGGATCAGGCAGCCCAAACTTTGCTTGAGCTTATTAATAGCATGAATTCCAGTGAATTGAAATAAACCATCAGGGTATTTACTCCTGCTTGTTTGTTGATAATTCATCGTATATTTGCAATGTTTTTTATTAAATACTTGACATGAATATTCTTATTGCGGGCGATAGTGAAACCGCATTGCACCTGGCAGGCCTGCTTGCAAATGAAAAGCATAACGTTTCACTCATCTGTCCAAACAGGGAGCTGCTCAAGGTAATTGAAGTCCACGCTGACCTCATGACCTATGTTGGAGACGCCACCTCCCTGGAAATGTTGCAGGAAGTCAATCCAAAGCGAATCGACCTCTTGGTCAGTGTTAACCTTGATGGCCGGATCAACTTGTTGACAGCCATCATGGGTAAAAAACTCGGCATCAAGAAATGCATTGCCAAACTGCACGAAGTCGAATCCCTTACTACCGAATACAAGGAGTTTTGTAAAAGCCTTGGAATAGACTTCCTCGTTTCTCCTGAAAAAATTGCTGTAAAAGAAATCGTGAGCCTGCTAAACAATACCGCAGCTACCGAAATCTTTGACTTTTCAGATAACCAGCTTTCGATGATGCTGGTAAAGCTTGAAAGGGATGCCCCCGTTATTGGTAAGTCTCTCAATGATATTGCCGTTGAGCACCCTCACCTCGATTTCAGGGCCATAGCCATTCACCGGAGAGCCAGGACCTTGATCCCCAAAGGCAGTGATATTTTTCAGGAAGGGGATATGGCATACGTGGTCACCAAACCCGATGGGATCGATCAGCTCCTTAGAATGGGCGGTAAAACCCAGTTTGAAATTTTTAATGTGATGATCGTGGGTGGTGGAGCCGTGGGCAAAATGACTGCCGCTGCCCTTGAGAAGCAATTCAATATTACCTTGTTTGAGCTCGATTATGATCGCTGTCAGGTGCTTTCCGACTACCTCTCCGATACGCTGATCATCAATGGTGACGCAAGGGATGTGACCTTGCTCGAAGACGAAAAGATCAGCGCAATGGATGCTTTTGTGGCTGTCACAAACAACTCGGAGACCAATATCCTGACCTGCATGCTGGCTCGAAAGTTTGGGGTCAAGAAAACCATTGCCCTGGTTGAAAACCTTGACTTCATTGACATTTCGCAGAACATCGGCATTGATACCATCATCAACAAAAAACTGGCCACCGCCAGTTATATCATCCGCTTTACCATGTCTGCGGAAGTCATTTCAACAAAATGCCTTACTGGCATCGATGCCGAGGTTTTCGAGTTTATTGCCAAACCGCACTCCCCCGTGACAAAAAAGCCGATCCGCAAGCTGAAATTTCCGGACAAGGCGATCATAGGAGGAATTATTCGCAGTGGAAAAGGGTATATCGCCCGGGGGGATATACAGATTGAGGCAGGTGACAAGGTTGTTGTCTTTGCCCTGCCACAGGCATTTCACCTGGTGGATAAAATGTTCAGGGATTAAATTGCGTAACTATGTCTGGATGGTCGGATATTAACATCCGCTTAATTACCAAATTTATCGGCATCCTCCTGATGCTTCTTACCTTTTTTATGGCTCTTTCGGCCCTTTGGTCATGGTATTATAATGAAGAAGAAGCGTTGAGATCCTTGGCGATGGGAGGTGGAATAACCTTTTTCAGCGGCTTTTTGCTTTTTATTTTCGCCCGAAAAAATGACCATCGTAACATCGGGAAAAAAGAAGGATACCTCATTGTAACCCTCACATGGCTAAGCATTTCCGCCTTCGGGGCTTTACCCTTCTATCTTAATCATACCATCCCTTCATATACCGACGCGTTTTTTGAAACCATTTCCGGCTTCACCACCACAGGGGCATCGATCCTTACCGACATTGAATCTGTTTCGAAAGGCCTGTTGTTCTGGCGAAGCATGACGCATTGGCTCGGCGGGATGGGAATCATCGTGCTTACCCTGGCAATCCTTCCTATTTTAGGTGTTGGGGGCATGCAACTTTTTGTTGCCGAAGCTCCCGGGACTACCCCCAGCCGTTTGCACCCCCGGATTGCCGAAACCGCCAAGCGGCTCTGGGGCATATACTTTCTAATTACGGGTGTACAAACCATTCTGCTTATGCTGGGGGATATGAGCCTTTTCGATGCCCTGAATCACGCCTTCAGCACTATGGCCACTGGCGGGTTCTCCACAAAGAATGACAGCGTGGCTGGCTTCTCCCCCTACATCCAATACGTGATCATTTTCTTTATGATCCTGGCTGGGACCAACTTCTCCCTGCATTACTTTGCCCTGAAAGGCCAGTTAGGCAAAGTGTTTAAAAATGAGGAATACCGCTTTTATTTAAGCGTCATGGGTATTTTCACACTGGTAATCGCTACTGTCATTTTCCTTTCCAGCCAGTTTGGTTTTGAAAAGGCTTTCCGCGACAGTTTGTTTCAGGTGGTCTCTATTGTTACCACAACAGGTTTTGTTTCAACCGATTACCTTCAGTGGGAAGGATCCCTGTGGTTTCTTTTATTCCTGCTGATGTTTACCGGAGGCTGCATTGGTTCAACAGGAGGGGGTATTAAAATGATCCGCCACCTTGTGCTTTTGAAAAATGTCCGGCTCGAATTCAAACGCCTCATTCACCCAATGGCCGTGATACCTGTCAGAATTAACGGAAAAACAATCCCTTCCGAGATCATCCATAACTTCCTGGCATTTTTCATGATTTATGTAATCATTGTCGGATTAGGATCGGTGGTCATGGCTGTTATTGGGCTCGATTTCATTTCAGCGGTAGGAGCTACCGTGGCCACCCTGGGCAACGTGGGGCCTGGTATCGGAAGCGTGGGACCCGTATTCAATTATGCCCACATCCCTGATGTTGGTAAGTGGGTGCTTAGTTTCCTGATGTTATTGGGAAGGCTTGAGCTTTTTACCGTGCTTTTGATCCTCACACCAGGTTTTTACAGAAAATAAGATTTACTTTCCGCAAGTTCTCTCCATTTCATGGGTTGACTTGAAATCCAGATCTGTTCAGGAAAATAGTCCTTATATTTGTCCAGCAAGCTCTCTTTCATGCTAAGCATTTGTATCCCGGTATATAACTACGATGTCAGACCACTGGTCAAAAGTCTGCATAGGCAAGCCCTCTTGCTTCCTGCACCTGCTGAACTCCTGATACTGGACGACGCCTCTGATCCGGAGTTTTGCCTGCTGAACCGGGAACTGTCTGACCTTGATTTGGTCAGGTACGAAGAACTCAAGGAAAACGCCGGACGGAGCCGCATCAGGAACCTTTTGGCAAAAAAAGCACGCTTCCCATGGATCCTGTTTATGGACTGCGATTCAGAAACCCCTGATGAATTTTTCCTGAAGCGCTATCTGGATGAAACCGGAGAAATCCTGGTTGTCTGCGGGGGAAGGAGCTATTTGTCCCAGCCCCCTGCCGATGACACCTTCCTCCACTGGTGGTATGGGACACATCGGGAGGTCAGAGGTGCTGCCGAAAGAAGCATGAATCCTCACCTTTCATTTATGACCAACAATTTCATGATCCCCAAAAGCATTCTTCAGCGAATCCCCTTTAATGAAAACATCAAGGGCTACGGTCACGAGGATACGCTCCTGGGCTATGAACTCATGAAGAACAAGGTTACCGTTAAGCATATCAACAACCCCTTGCTGCACATTGGCTTGCAGGGCAATCGCGAATTTCTGGAGAAAAGTCGTGAAGGAGTCAAAAACCTGGCATTTATTAATAACTACCTCGATGACGGGAGTGAACTGGCTAAAATGGTCCGCCTTCTCAAAGGATTTAGGTTACTGAAACGCCTCAGACTATGCAGCACTTTTGCCCTGGGCTTCCGAATGCTTCAAAAACCTTTAGAAGCCAACTTGCTGGGGAAAAAACCCAGGCTAAAATGGTTTGATCTTTACAAACTGGGATATTTTTGCCAGAACCGTCATCAGGCCTGAACCTTCCGCTGGTCTTCCTGTTAATAAAAAAGGAAATTTTAACAGGATATTTTTTCACAAACCTCTTTTTCATGAGCTTATTTTCAATGATTCAGGCCTTCTTTAGCGGCAGGAAACTGAGTCGACCCGCAAGCGCAAAGAGTAAAACCTCATTTTATGATCTGAAAATGGTTTCACTGAAAGGCGACACCATCCCATTCGGAAATTTCAGGGGCAAGAAGGTCTTGCTTGTTAACACCGCCAGCAAGTGTGGCTTCACACCTCAGTATGCTGAGCTTGAGAAACTGCATCAGAAGTACCACAAGAAGCTGCAAATCATTGGCTTCCCGGCAAACAATTTTATGAACCAGGAACCCGGCAGCACAGATGAAATCGCTGAATTCTGTGAAAGGAATTACGGGGTAAGTTTTCTGATGAGTGATAAGGTCTCTGTTAAAGGTAACAACAAACACCCGGTTTACAAGTGGCTCACCGAAAAAGGCAAGAATGGCTGGAACAAGAAATCCCCCAGCTGGAACTTCCAGAAATACCTTGTGGACGAGAACGGAGAACTCAAGAGCGTTTTTGCTCCCACCGTGAAACCCTTTGATGACAGTATTATTTCCCAGATCGAAGATTAAGCCGGATTATGTATCACCTTTTTCGCAAACAGCTCCTCCCCATAAGCCTTGAACAAGGGTGGGCGTTCTTTTCTGACCCTTATAACCTGAAAACCATCACCCCGCCTGATATGGGCTTTGAGGTATTGTCGTTCTCAGGAAAGAAAGAAATACACTCGGGCCAGATTATCATCTATTCAGTCAAACCTTTAATGGGAGTCCCGGTCAAGTGGGTTACCGAGATTACACAGGCTGAAGGTCCGTTTTTCTTTGTGGATGAGCAGCGCAGCGGGCCATTCTCGTTCTGGCACCATAAGCATTACCTGAAATCTGCCGAAAACGGCGTGGAAATGATTGACAGCCTCCATTACAAAATGCCCTTCGGATGGTTGGGGAAACTGGTACACCAAATCATGGTAAAAAGAAGACTGGAACAGATCTTCGACTTCCGTGAAAAAGCCATCAGGGAGCGATTCGGCAAGGTCAAAGAATGAAGGAACAGCCGGATACCACCAATCCCTTAAACCAAATCAGGATTTCCTGAAGCTTATCCTATATAGGTTTCCAGCACCCGGCAGGATGTTTGCGGGACATAGCTTACCTGCCTGATGTCGGCCGGAACAAGCACCACATCTCCCTTGGCAACCTCTTCACTGCCCCCTGGATAACTAAGTGTAAAGCCACCCTCAAGACAAACCAGCAACACGAAAGAATCCACTAGGTAGTAATCCAGCTCGATCTTTCGGTCAAAGGTCAATAATTTGGTGGTGAAGTGTTTATCGCTTACCAGGCTGACTCTATCATTAAACACAGGCTCATAATCAAGCGTAAATTCTTCGGCCTTGCTGAAGTCGATGGCCTCCATGGCTTGTTCAATATGCAATTCCCTGGGCTTCCCATCGGTCCCAGGGCGGTCCCAGTCATAAAGGCGATAAGTCACATCACTGGCCTGCTGTATCTCACAGAGGGTAATACCTGCACCAATGGCATGTACCTTTCCGGCCGGCAAATATAGCACGTCGCCCTTTTTTACGGGTTTTGCCACCATGATATCACGCAGGGTATTCTGTTCAATATGCCTTCGCAAGGTCTCCCGTTCTACCTCGCGGTTAAAACCAGAAATGATCTCAGCGCCCGGCTCAGCATCAATAATATACCACATCTCGGTTTTACCATAGGAGTTATGACGCTTCATGCCCAGGGCATCATCGGGGTGTACCTGCACGGACAGGTAATCGTTGGTGTCAATGAACTTCACCAGCAGGGGAAACTCTTCTCCAAACTGTTCGAATACCTTATCCCCGACCAGGTCACCCATGTATACTTCAATGACTTCAGGCAAGGTATTCCCACTGAGAAAACCGTTGCGCACCACAGAGCTGTCCTTCGAAAAGGCAAACAGTTCCCACGACTCGCCGCAATTCGGCAAAGGCGAAAAGTCTTTTCCCAGCAATGATTTCAGGCGCGTGCCTCCCCAAACCTTGTCTTTATAGACAGGCTGGAATTTTAAAGGATATAATTTATGCATTTGAGGATAAAAAATTCAGGCAGATTTATTCAGGCCACTCCACCTCTTCATTATCATTAAATCCAACAGCCCAACTCACCTGCACCATCACCTTCTCATCAAAAATAAAATCAACCTGGGCATCAAAAAACGAGACACGGCGCTCATCCCATTCTTCTTCGTCTTCGGCCTCATAATCAGTGAATCCATTTTCCTTCATCAGCGCAATGGCTTGCTTCTCGGTCAGACCAAAAATCCTTTTGCCGAACAGGGTGGCATCCTGATGATCTGTCTCGAAATTGGTGCAGCGGTCTTCAAATTCCTTCTCAAAATACACCGCATGACCCTTATCCCAGTAACTCCATACTTCTACCTCTGAAAAATCCTCATCGCCTTCAATGGTCTCAATTTCCTGGGGTTCGCCAAACAAGGTCTTCACTTCGTTTTTGGTAGCACCAAACTTCAGGTTCCCAAAGCCAACCAGGGGCTTAATGATCAGGTCTTCTTTCATTTTTTCTTGTTTTAATGGAATAGAAAAACGGGGGTTTGAAGCAAATTTAGGATTTATTTATTTCCCCTGCGTTAATTTATTGGTAAAATTGTCTTTACTTCAGGGGTGAATTGTCTTCGCGTGCCATTTGGTCATATATCATTTTATCCAGAAGGCCCGGAATGATTTTATTCAGCAAGATAATCAGTTTGCCTTCGGGCGTCAGCACCAGCTCACGCTTTCGCTTACCGATGGCATTCATAATATGCCAGGCGGCAAGTTCTGCAGACATCATCTTATCCTCGGCCCGGGGCGACTCGCCCTGGGGAGAGCCATCACGCGACAGGGCAGTCTTCCGGATATTGCTGGTAGTAAAACCAGGACTGGCCACCATTACGTGTAATCCCTTTTTCAGGTTCTCTATGCGCAGGGTCTCCATAAATCCTCGCAAAGCAAATTTCGAGGCCGAATAGCCGGTACGCGCCGGCAGGCCCTTGTGGCCTGCAACAGACGAGATGCCTACCAGGCTGCCTTTTGAAGCCAGTAAATAAGGCAAGGCGAACTTGGTGGTATAAACAGCACCCCAGAAATTTACCCGCATCAGCCGATCCAGCACTTCAAGGTCAACCTCTTCAAAAAGGGCACGCATCGAAACCCCGGCATTGTTGATCAATATATCGATGCGGCCAAATTCCTTCAAGGTAGTCTGGATCAATCGCTGACAATCCTCTTGCCGGGTAACATCGGCCCTGACCAACAGAAACTGCCCCTCAGGCGAATCTCCCAGGGCGGCCGTCTCCTGCAGCCCCTCAAGGTTTCTGGCCGCCATGACTACTTTCATGCCGCGGCTTAATCCTTCAAGGGACAGAGCCCTGCCAATACCGGAGGAAGCCCCTGTGACGACCATGATTTTTCCCTGCATTTTCCTTTTCATTGGTATGATACTGGTGAGATACGTGGCTCCAAATTAATTTTTTTCGATTCCCTAACCTAATATTATTGGGAAAAACATGATAAGGACAAAGATTAACATATATCCTTGCAAATAAATCTTTTACTTTTGCAAAGATGATAAAATAATTCAAGAGAAAAGCCACGCATATGCAACTCATTGAAGTAAACAATTCCCGCACGGTGAAGGAATTCCTGGAAGTTCCCCGCATCATCTATAAAAACGATCCCAATTGGATCAGCCACCTGGACCAGGACATTGAAGCGGTTTTCGATCCCCGGAAAAACAAATATTTTATCCTGGGTGAAGCCATCCGCTGGGTCCTTAAGGATGACAACGGGCAGTTGCTGGGTCGCGTGGCAGCTTTTATTCACCCCGAATTCTCCGCCATTTTTAACCAACCAACCGGAGGAATGGGCTTCTTCGAGTGCACAAACAATCAGCAAGCAGCCGACATTTTGTTCCATGCCTCCAAAAACTGGCTCGCGCAGAAAGGCATGGAAGCCATGGACGGGCCCATTAACTTTGGCGAAAAGGACCGCTTCTGGGGCCTGCTCGTCAATGGTTTCGAAAATCAACCCATTTACACCATCAATTACAACCCGCCTTATTACAAGGATTTATTCGAACATTACGGCTTTAAAAAATTCTACAACCAAAACGTCTTTTACCTCAGTGCCAGCAAAGGCCTCCCCCCTATTCTGGAGAAGAAATACGAGCGGCTGATCACCACCCAGGGATACCGGTTCGGCCATCTGGAAGTCTCAAAAATCGATAAATACGCCGAAGATTTTAAAACCATTTATAATGAGGCATGGGCCCATACCCATAAATTTTTTAAACCTATTTCAAAGGATGCTGCCCTGGCCATCTTCGAGAGCATAAAAAGCGTGGTGGATGAGAAACTGGTCATTTTCGCCTACCACTACGATAGACCGGTGGCTTTCTTCGTCAGCATCCCCGAGTTGAATCAAATCTTCAAACACCTGAACGGACGCCTGGACCTTTGGGGGAAAATCAAATTCCTTTACTACCGCTGGCGCGGAAAGCTCAACCAGATCAGTGGCCTTGTGTTCGGGATCGTTCCGGAATATCGCAACAAAGGCTTAGATGCAGGAATGATCATGACCCTCAAAAATTATATCGTCACCGGCAAAAAAACAAAATACAAGGGGGCCTATATGGCCTGGATCGGTGATTTCAATCCAAAAATGGTCCATATTGCCGAACACATCGGTGGTGAGCGAGTCTTCCTGCTGACCACCTACCGGCTCATGTTCAACCCGAATGCAGAATTTGAACCACACCCGGTGCTGGATTAAAAGAATTTTGCAAGGCTTCAAGGAGTGCCCCTAAAAAAACCCCTTCAAGGGAAAAAAACTTTTTGTTTTTCAAGAATAGAACGTATCTTTGCACTCTTAAAAAAACAGCCCCCTCCCGGGGCTTAGTTCTTTGAAGATTTACTGGTTTTGACTTGGTAGCTCAGCTGGTAGAGCACATCCCTTTTAAGGATGGGGTCCTGGGTTCGAGCCCCAGCCAAGTCACTGCATCAGGGGCTGCCTCCGCGATCGAAGGCAGCCTTTGTTTTTTTCCTTTCCCTGCTATTCTTTTCCAATAACATTCTCATGGTTAATACGGAGTATTTACGTAGTTTATACGGTTTAAACCGTATAAACTACGACCATGGTACCTCCCAGGTACGGGTATGGCACGAACCTGCAAAAGGAGTTGAAGCTCTCTTAATAAGTGCATAAACCCTAAAAAAACAAATAAAATCATTGATTTTAAAAAAAAGAAAAGGATGGCACCATGCCCATCCCTTTCACACAAGGCCATATCCTTACATGCAACCGTATAGCCTTGTAAGGGATTTCTCCGGCCGTAATACAGGAAAAAGAAGCAAAAAGAATGGTCCCGAAAAGGGTTTAAGAATGGGTGGATTATTTAAAGGCAGCCATCAGCAAATCGATATCCTGGTAAGGCAAGTGGAAATATTCGCCAATATACTGGTTGGTCAGGATACCATTGAACAAATAAACACCCTGACGAACCCCGGGGTCGTGCTTCAGCATGTTTTCGAGCCCTCCGGCTTCGCCGAGTTTCAGCAATACCGGGCCAAAAAAGTTACTGAAGGCATAGGAAGCCGTGTGGGGAACCCTTGAAGCAATGTTGGGCACACAATAGTGGGTCACACCAAACTTACGGAAGACGGGGTCGGAATGATTGGTGATCTCACTGGTTTCAATGCAGCCGCCCTGGTCAATGCTGACATCCACGATAACGCTGCCATATTTCATCTGGCTGACCATTTCCTCATTTACCACAATGGGCGTTCTGCCCCAGGGAGCATGAAGGGCCCCAATGACTACATCGGCGGTCTTCAGGGCTTTCAGAAGCACCTTGGGCTGGATAATAGAAGTGAATATCCTTGCACTCAGGTTATTCTGCAGCCGCCGCAGCTTATACAGCGAGTTGTCGAACACCTTGACCATAGCCCCCAGGCCCATGGCGGCCCGAACGG
This sequence comes from Bacteroides sp., assembly GCA_036351255.1. Classification (NCBI taxonomy): domain Bacteria; kingdom Pseudomonadati; phylum Bacteroidota; class Bacteroidia; order Bacteroidales; family Bacteroidaceae; genus Bacteroides; species Bacteroides sp. The sequence goes on along the minus strand of JAZBOS010000128.1, from coordinate 29,612 downwards.
CATATTCGCCTACGGTGCCTGCGCCTAGGATCACCACCTCGGTAGGGGTAATGCCCGAAAAACCACCAAACATCCGGCCTTTCCCAAATTTACGGTCACTCAGGTATTCGGCGGCAATCAAAATAGAGGTATTCCCGGCAATTTCACTCATGCTCCTTACCAGGGGGAATGAATTGGTCTTATCGCGAATCAGCTCAAAGGCCGCAGCGGTAACCTTCTTATTTGCCAGGGTCTTAAAATAACTTTCCTTTTGCATGGGCATCGCCAGGGCAGAAAAGATCACCTGACCCGTTCTGAGGTAGGTCATTTCCTGGTCGGTAAGTGGAGACACCTTCAGGATGATGTTGGCCTTGAAAACCTCCTCGGAAGAATAGACAATCTCGCCGCCCACTTCGCTGTATTCGTTGTCGGGGAAAAAAGCATTTTCGCCGGCCTTGCTTTCGATGAGGACCTTGTGGCCATTCTGCACCAAAAGGGAAACGGCTTCAGGGGCCAGGGCAACCCTGTTCTCCTGAAAGGCAGTTTCCCGGGGAATACCTAAAATGAGATGGTTTTTACGTTTTCTTACTTCCAGCATCTCTTCCTGGGGCAGGAATTGTCCCCCCTTGCTGAACATTACATAATCTTTTTCTCCGCGTTCCATTGTTGTTTGGTTTTACTGCAAATTCTTACAGCTAAAAGTACAAATCAGAATCGGATGATACGCTCTCCGTGATGGTCTTCCATGATCACCACGTGGCTTCCTTCGGGCAGCAAGGCCTCTATTTTCTCAGGCCACTCGATGAAACAATAGCTTCCCGAGAAAAAATAATCCTCGTAGCCCAGGTTGTAAACTTCAACGATGTCCTTGATGCGGTAAAAGTCGAAATGGAAGATACTTTCACCCGAGTCAGTCATATACTGGTTAATAATGGAAAAGGTTGGGCTGCTGACCACATCCACAGTGCCCAGCTGCCTGCACAGCGCTTTGATGAGGGTGGTTTTACCCACGCCCATGGGCCCGTAGAAGGCAAAAATCCGGCCAGCAGGAAAGGCTGACAACAAGGTTTTGGCAACCTCATCGAGGGCGGCAGGGTCTTTGGCTGTTAATATTTCTGTAGTAACCATCACCAATCTATCGGGCTTTCATAAAAATCAGGGGTATCATCATCTCTTCGAGTGAAACACCGCCATGCTGAAACGTGTTGCGGTAATAGTTCACATAGTAATTGAAGTTGTTGGGATAAGCAAAAAAGCTGTTCTCAACGGCAAAGATGTAATTGGAACTGATATTTCCTTTAGGCAGAAATGCCTGGGATGGATTCCGGACCTCGAAGACCTCTGATGAATCATATTGCAGGTTGCGGCCAGTCTTATAACGGAGGTTGGTGTTGGTGTTCTTGTCGCCCACCACCCGTGTAGGATTCTGCACCCTAATCGAGCCATGGTCGGTCGTAAGGATGATGTTGATTTTTTTCTCAGACAGGAAACGGATGATGTCCCATAAAGGAGAGTGTTCAAACCAACTCATGGTAAGCGAGCGATAAGCGGCTTCGTCGTCGGCAAGCTCCTTGATGACTTCCATCTCGGTGCGGGCATGCGAAAGCATATCAACAAAATTATAGACCAGCACATTCAACTTGGTATTGGTGAAATTGCTGAGGTTCTCTGCCAGCTTCTTGCCCGCGCTGAGGTTAAGAATCTTGTGATAGTTAAATTTGATATCGCTGCCCAGCCGTTTCAGCTGTTCAGTAAGAAGTTCATTTTCATACTGGTTGCGGGTGCCCTCATCCCCTTCACTGACCCAGTAATTTGGATGGCGTTTCTCAATTTCGCTGGGAAGCAGGCCTGCAAAGAAAGCATTGCGGGCATATTGGGTGGCGGTGGGCAGAATGCCGCAATAGACATCTTCATTAACCACCCGGTAAAACTCCTCAAAGAAAGGTTGAAGGGATTTCCACTGGTCGAAGCGCAGGTTGTCGATAATGATGAGAAAGGTTTTGTCTTCGGATTTGATGAAAGGCAGGCAATGCTCGCGGAATACAGTATGGGAAAGGGCAATTTTGTCGTCATCCTGGCTAACCAGCCAGTCAAGATAGTTTTTCTGCACAAAATTGCAAAAAACTGAATTGGCTTCTGATTTCTGCATACGGAAAATTTCCTTCAGGCTGTTGTCCTGTGACTTTTCGAGCTCCAGCTCCCAATACACCAGCTGGCGATAGATGTCTTTCCATTCCCCAAAATCAAGTCTTCCGCTCATGGCCATGCTGATCTGCCGGAACTCGCGCTGATAGCCCATGGTTGTTTTCTCGCTCACCAGCTTCTTATTCTCGAGGTTCTTCTTCAGGGAAAGCAAAAGCTGGTGGGGATTGACCGGTTTAATGAGGTAATCGCTGATATTGCTGCCGATGGCATCATTCATGATACTTTCCTCTTCGCTTTTGGTAATCATCACCACCGGAAGTCCGGGCTGGCGATTTTTGATTTGCGTCAGTGTTTCCAAGCCTGAAATGCCCGGCATATTCTCGTCGAGGAAAACAATATCAAAATCCTTCTCATTGATCAGATCGAGGGCTTCCGAACCGTTGTTGGTAGTAAAAACCGTATATCCTTTCTCTTCAAGAAACATTATATGGGGCTTCAGCAGATCGATCTCATCATCAGCCCAAAGAATTCTTACACTCATTATCAACCATTTAAATTTATGATGAACAGGAAACCAAAAAGAACCAAAACACTACCTTACCAGAAAACGATCTGAGAAGGGTTGGCGCTAGGCTCAAAAAACGCTGAATATCAGGAATAAATAGCAGCGTATTCGTACAAATTTAACTAAAAATACCGACATTTGAATATTCGCCGGGGTAAAATCCCGGCAATTCCTGCCAACCAAATGAAACAGCCATGAATACCTCATCAACCAACAAACTTAAGATTTTTAACGATCCGGTCTATGGATTTATTCATGTACCTGATGAAAGTATTTTCGATTTAATTGAAACGCCTTACTTTCAGCGGTTAAGGAATATCAAGCAATTGGGCATGACACATTTGGTCTATCCTGGTGCGCTGCACACGCGTTTTCACCATTCCATGGGCGCGATGTACCTGGCTACACAGGCCGTTGAAATCCTTCGCTTCAAAGGCCATGAGGTAACTGAACAAGATGCACTGTCGCTGATTCAAGCCATTCTGTTGCACGACCTGGGTCATGGTCCCTTTTCCCACGCGCTCGAAAATGTCCTGATTGCCGACATGAACCACGAAGATCTTACCGGCTTATTCATGCATCACCTCGATCAAGCGTTCGGGCACTCACTGAAAGGCGCCCTGGATATTTTTCACAATACCCATCCCCAAAAGGCACTGCATCAGCTGGTTGCCGGACAGCTGGATATGGACAGGCTCGATTACCTGAACCGCGACAGTTTCTATACGGGCGTTTCTGAAGGAGTTGTCAGCTGGGACCGAATCATAAAAATGCTAAACATTGCCGGTGACCAACTGGTGATTGATGAGAAAGGCATTTACAGCATTGAGAAATTCATCATTGCGCGCCGGCTGATGTATTGGCAGGTTTACCTGCATAAAACAGTCATCTCGGCTGAAAAGCTACTGAACAGTATCGTTCGGCGGGCCAAATACCTGGCTATGGCGGGTGAAAGCCTCTTTGCCTCTCCTGCTTTGGACCGTTTCCTGAGAAGAAAATATTACAGGAAAGATCTCCTGGAAGACCAAAGCCTGCTGGAGGATTATGCTTTGATTGACGACCATGACCTGCATGCCGCTATAAAAGTATGGGCTGAGCATCCCGACCCTGTGCTGAGTCAGTTATGCAGCAATCTGATCAACCGGCATTTGTTTCGCATAGAAATTCAGAAAATGCCCTTCACTGCAGAGTACCTGGAAGAGATCCGCTTCAGGACCCAGAGGCTGTGCGGGATTTCGGAAGAAGACACCGATTATTTTGTGATCAGTGGCATGACCCGCAACAGTGCTTATGACCCAGTGATCGGAAACATCATGGTCCTTTCGCGCGACGGGAGCCTGACTGACATCGCCCGGGCAAGCGATCACCTGAATATCAGCGTTCTATCGCAGCCGGTTGAGAAATTTTTTGTCTGCTATCCCAAAGAAGTGGCGGAACCTGCCATGGAAAAAACCCGGATAACTTAAAAAATATTAAACGAGCCCCGTGGCTGCAGGTAAAACCCTTTTTCAAACCACCAAATATTGGTAACTTGCGGCCATCAAAACCTAAGCAACAACCATGGAATTTTCAGCCAGTCAAATTGCCGGACTATTGAAAGGGACCATTGAAGGAAATCCTGAGGTAACCGTAAGCCAGTTCTCCAAGATTGAAGAAGCCGGGCCCAATGCCCTGACATTCCTTGCTAATCCGGCCTATACGCCGTATATCTATAAAACCAACGCCGCCATTGTGTTGGTGAGCAATACCTTCGAGCCGGAGCAGCCCCTGCAAAGCACCCTGGTACGGGTAGCTGACCCATACAGCGCTTTAGCCACCCTGCTTGAACTTTACAAGCAACAATCGCCCCAAAAATCTGGCACCTCCTCACTTGCTTTTATTGCTGACACAGCAAAGCTGGGTGAAGAGGCTTATGTTGGTGAGTTTGCCTGGATAGGTGAAAATGTTAAAACAGGAAAGAATGTCCGCATTTACCCTCATTGCTACGTGGGCGATAACGTTACTATTGGTGATGATACCACCCTTTTCAGCGGAGTCAGGATCTATGAAGACTGCCAGATCGGCAATGTTTGCACAATCCACGCAAATGCCGTGATCGGCGCTGATGGTTTCGGTTTTGCCCCCCAGTCGGACAGCAATTATCAAAAGGTGGCACAGATTGGAAATGTGGTGATTGAAGACCATGTTGAGATCGGTGCCGGCACCACCATTGACCGGGCCACCATGGGTTCAACCCTCATCAGAAAAGGAGTGAAACTGGACAACCTGATCCAGATTGCCCACAATGTTGTTGTAGGTGAAAACACGGTTATTGCTGCCCAGACTGGCATTGCAGGTTCTTCACGTGTCGGCAAAAATTGTATGATTGGCGGACAGGTTGGTATTAGCGGTCACCTGACCATTGGTGACGAAGTTAAAATTGCCGCCCAAACCGGGGTGTCCTCTTCCATCAAAAATGAGCAGATTATCATGGGCTCGCCTGCGATGGATGCCTCAAGGTTCAGAAAGTCCTTCATTTATTTCCGCAACCTGGAAAACCTTGTTAAGCGCCTTGATGAACTTGAAAAAGCAATGAAGGCCATACAAGACAAAAGTTGAACATCTGCTTAAAGGCTTTTTTTACTAGAAAAATAAATTATATATTTGCCCTACTTTTGCCTGAGCATCAGGCATGAAATTTCTTAGCCCATGACAGAATTTCAGCACACCATAAAAGCCCCTGTTTCCGTATCAGGGGTCAGCCTTCATACCGGGAAACTCGTTACGCTTAATATCAAGCCAGCGCCCGAATATTCGGGAATTAACTTTGTGCGCACTGACATTGGCCCTGAAGCCATCGTTGAAGCTGATGCCAGCCTAGTGGTCGACACCTCGCGCGGCACTTCCATTGAAAAAGACGGTATTCGTATTGGCACCGTAGAACACGTTCTGGCAGCATTGACCGGCTTGGGCATTGATAATGCCCTGGTGGAAGTTGACAGCCCCGAGACCCCTATTCTTGATGGCAGCAGCAGGCTCTATGTGGAAGCAATCCAGGAAGTGGGGCTGGAAAAACAGAAGGCCATCCGCGAATATTTTGATATTCGTGAACCCATACGGTTCTATCATCCCGAAAAGGATTGCGAGATCATTGCTTTACCAAGTGATCAGTACCGCCTTACCGTGCTGATCGATTATCAGTCGAAGGTCCTTGGGCATCAGCATGCTATCATGGATAAGATCCTTGACTTTCCCACAGAGATAGCCCCCTGCCGCACATTCGTATTCCTGCATGAACTGGAATTTCTTCTGAAACAGAATCTTATCAAGGGGGGTGACCTGAGCAATGCCATTGTTTTCGTGGACCGGCCGATGGAGCAGGAAGAACTCGACCGCCTGGCGGTGCTATTTAACCGGCCCAGTGTGGAAGTAAGGACTGAAGGTACACTGAATAACCTGGAACAGTATTTCCATAACGAGCCTGCCCGTCATAAATTACTGGATGTGATCGGCGACCTGACCCTTGCAGGGATGCCTATTAAGGGGCACATCATTGCAAACAAGCCTGGCCACGCATCTAATGTGCTTTTTGCAAAAGAATTAAAGAAACACATCAAAGCCAGGAAAGAACAGGAGCAAATCCCTTCTTACAACCCCGATATCCCACCTGTATATGATATCAATCAAATCATGAAGATGCTTCCCCACCGCCCACCTTTTCTTTTGGTGGATAAAATCATTGATATCGGGGAGTCGCATGTGGTCGGGGTGAAAAATGTGACCATGAATGAGGCTTATTTTATGGGCCATTTTCCCAAGGAGCCGGTGATGCCGGGAGTCCTGCAGATTGAAGCCATGGCGCAGGCGGGTGGTATTCTGGTTCTTGCGCAAGTGGAAGACCCTGAAAACTACAACACCTATTTCATGAAGATTGACAATGTCAAATTCAAGCAGAAGGTAGTACCGGGAGATACCCTTGTATTCAAGCTCACGCTTATCAGCCCTGTGAGGAGGGGCATTTGCCATATGCGCGGCCTTGCATACATAGGAAACAAACTTGTGATGGAAGCCGAGATGATGGCACAAATTGTAAAAAACAACAATTCGTAATGAATCAACCATTAGCTTATGTGCACCCTCAGGCAAAAATTGCCCGCAATGTGGTAATTGAGCCCTTTGTAACCATTAACAATAACGTTGAGATTGGAGAGGGAACCTGGATAGGATCGAACGTGACGATCATGGAGGGGGCACGCATCGGGAAAAATGTCAGGATCTTCCCGGGTGCAGTAATCAGCGCCATTCCGCAAGACCTGAAATTTGAAGGTGAAGAGACCACGGCCGAAATCGGTGACAACACCACCATCAGGGAGTTCGTTACCATCAACCGGGGAACCAAGGCCAACAATAAAACAGTCATTGGAAACAACTGCCTGCTTATGGCATACGTTCACATCGCCCACGACTGCATAATTGGGGATCATTGTATTTTGGCCAATGCCGTAAACCTGGCAGGGCACATCAACATTGATGATTATGCCATCGTTGGAGGCCTTTCAGCGGTTCACCAGTTCGTTAACATTGGCCCCCACGTGATGATCTCTGGAGGGTCGCTGGTACGCAAAGATGTCCCCCCCTTCACCAAAGCTGCCCGTGACCCCCTTTCGTTTGTGGGGATAAACTCCATTGGCCTCAGAAGAAGAGGGTATTCCAGCGAAAAGATCAATGAGATTCAGGACATCTACAGAATCATCTTCAACAAAAACCTGAATGTTTCGCAAGCCATTGCCTATATAGAAGCCGAAATGCCTGCTACCCCTGAGCGAGATGAGATCCTGAGTTTTGTTTCCGGCTCCAGCCGCGGCATTATGAAGGGCTACAGCTTCAGGGAAAAGTAAAATTTGCTTCTCCATGCAGGTGACCCTCAGGAATATTGGAAAGCGTTTTCACCAGAAGTGGGTCTTCCGGGAACTGGAGATGAATTTTGAAGCAGGGAAACATTACGCCATTACCGGCAAGAACGGGTCAGGCAAGTCTACCCTACTGATGATCTCTGCAGGATATCTCAGCCCCTCAAAAGGTTCGGTCATCTGGAACCTGAAAGGGACAACCCTTGCCCCGGAAAGCATTTACCCGCATATTTCAGTTGCTTCTCCTTACCTTGAACTGGTGGAAGAGTTCACATTAAAAGAGAGCATACAATTTCACCAAAAGTTTAAACCTTTTCTGCAGGGCTTTGAAACCCAGCAGTTGATTGAGTTGTCGGGCCTGAAGGACAGCCAACAAAAGCCCCTTCGCCATTTCTCCTCGGGGATGAAACAACGGGTTAAACTTTTGCTGGCGCTGATGAGCGACACCCGCCTGGTATTGCTCGATGAGCCCTGTGCCAATCTCGACAGTGACGCCATGGCCTGGTACCAGGGCCTGAAGGAAAAATTTGGGCGTGGGCGAACCCTGATCATCTGCTCCAATCACAATCCACAGGAATACCCCGAGGTGAGCCAGGTTTTCTCGATCCCCTAAAAAAACGGAATGCCAATCGTATATTTTGTCAGACTACCTGTTTTTTTTATTATTTTTGTGCCCAAATTTTATAAACCCCACTGATTTATAATTTTTTATGGCAACAACAGCAGATTTTCGCAATGGCTTATGCATTGAGTTCAATAACGACCTTTACGCAATCGTTGAATTTCAGCACGTAAAGCCCGGTAAAGGGGGTGCATTTGTACGCACAAAACTCAAAAACCTGAAGACCGGGAAGGTTATTCCCAATACATTCAATGCCGGGGTAAAAATCAATATCGCGAGGGTTGAACGCCGCTCCTACCAGTTCCTTTATAAGGATGAAAGCGGGTACCATTTCATGCACAATGAAACTTTTGAACAAACCTTTATTCCTGAAGAGATTATCAACGCCCCCGATTTGCTGAAAGCCGGGCAAAATTGCGAGATCGTATTCCACGCAGATACCGAGACACCTCTTTCGTGTGAGCTTCCTCCCTTTGTCGAGCTGGAAGTGGTTTACTCTGAGCCAGGCGTTAAGGGCGACACGGCAACCAATACGCTTAAACCCGCCACCATGGAAACTGGTGCCATCGTCAACGTACCCCTTTTTATTGAAACCGGCGAGATTATTCGCGTCGATACCCGCGATCATTCTTATTCGGAACGTGTAAAATAAACCCTGCCGATGCAATTAAACCCACCCCTGACGCTTCAGGATATTGCCGGAATGATCGGGGCCAGGTTCGATGGTGAACCCGGCTTTCCGGTTCTTGGAATCAATGAGATTCACATGGTAAAAGGGGGTGATTTGACGTTTGTCGATCACCCTAAATATTATGAAAAAGCACTAAAATCCAAAGCCTCCACTATCATCATCAACAAGGAAATGGAGCGCCCTGATGGAAAGGCCCTGATTTTCTCTGACGACCCCTTTCGCGACTTCGTTTCCCTGATCAAGAAGTTCAGGCCTTTTGAGCCAGCTTCCGGAATGATCAGCACCACGGCAATTGTTGGCGAAGGCACTGTTATTCAGCCGGGCGCTTTTGTGGGAAATCATGTGATCATTGGGAAGAATTGCATCATTCATCCCAACGTGACTATTTATGACCATTGTTACATTGGCGATGATGTCATCATTCATTCCGGCAGTGTGATCGGTTCTGACGGGCTGTATTTCAAACGCCGCCCAACGCATTACGATAAGTTGGAATCTGGCGGACGAGTAGTGATAGAAGATCATGTTGAAATTGGCGCCTGCTGCACCATCGACCGGGGTTCAACAGGAGACACCACCATAGGTCAGGGAACGAAATTTGACAACCATATCCATATAGGCCATGATACCATTATCGGGAAGAACTGCCTTTTCGCTGCCCAGGTTGGAGTGGCAGGTTGTGTGGTGGTTGAGGATGACGTGATCCTTTGGGGACAGGTGGGTGTCCAAAAAGACCTGACCATAGGAAAGGGAGCTGTAGTGCTTGGGCAATCGGGGATATCCAAATCGCTGGAAGGCGGGAAAACCTATTTTGGCAGCCCGGTGCAGGATGCTCGTGAAGCTATGAAACAACTTGCCCTGGTCAGAAAGTTGCCGGAAGTATTTGGGAAACTGAACTGATTGATAAAACAATAAATACAAAACCCGGGTAAACCCGGGTTTTTTGTTTATTCAAACTGGAATAATCTCTCTAATACCCAGTGGAGGAATATGTCGTTTCCTCGAATTCATCAGCATTGTATTTGGAAGGGCATTTCAGCAAAAGGCTTGAGGCTACAAATGCATCTTCTTTAAAGGATCCGATCAGCACCACCTGGTCCGACTTCTCGAAATCCTGTGGTTTGGCGCCGAAATAGGTTACCTGTGATTCTGCCCCCTGGTTATCTGTCATATGGAATGTCAACAACAAGGTGTTGCTGACGATTTTTTCCTCAATGGGTTTATCCTTTAGCAATTCACCAATGATGTGGAATTCCCTGCCAGGATGTTTCCTGGCTACTTCGAAACTGGCATAGGTATCGGCATTGTATACCGTGCTGATAATAGCACCAATGGCAATTACAATAAAAATCAGGGCAATAATATGGGTTTTCTTCATAAAGAGTCAATCCGTATTAATAAGAAATCAGCTTCATTGTTTGGTGTTTCTTTCCTGCTCCAGGTCGCGCAAACGCTTCTCAACCTTGTCAAGTTTCCGCTCAAGGTAGAACAGGAATGCTGCAATGCCAAGCAGGATAATGGATATTACAAGCACCACTACAATCATTTTATCATCGGTTGGGTTCATATCAGTCATTTTCGTAAAATTCTTCCATTCTCATTTTCAGCCGCATGATCCTGTAATAAACCCTGAACAGCCAATAGGCAAAAAGCATCCAGCCAGCAATAGCAGGGAAAAAGACTTTTCGCATACGGGGGTCCAGGTCTCCGGTCGATAAAGCCGGGTTGCCGTCGATGCCGGGATGAATGGAGCCCTGGGAAAGGCGCGGAAGAATCATGATAAAAACAAAAAACAGCACAAAGGCAAAGATGTTATAAACGGCCGAAAGCCGAGCTTTCTTTTCAGGTTCTTCCACCGACCCCCTGAGCACCAGGTAAGCCAGATAGGTGAGCATCCCTACGGCGGCACCATTCAATTTAGGGTCATTGACCCAGAAACTACCCCAGGTGTTGTATGCCCAAACCATGCCTGTCAGCAGCCCAAGCCCTCCAAAAATCAAGCCGGTTTTCACAGCGGAAACAGCCTTCAGGTCATCTTCAGGACGAAAGAAACGAAGGTATCGCAAGCTAAAGATCAGGGCCACGAACAGAATGAACATCATACTAAACCACATTCCCACGTGAAAATAAATATTCCTGACAGTCTCGCGGATGACCGGCAACTGAGGCGCTTCAAACAAAAAACCGCCTATAATGACGTAAAGCAGGATCAATATTCCAAGCAGTTTCCACCAGTTATTTTTCAAAAAACCCATAGGCAGCCTTATTCCTTCCAAATATAGGGAAATAAAATATTGGATAACACCAGGGTAATCGCAATGAGCAGTATGATTACCAAAAGATTGGGTAATGTCTCAGAGATGCTGCCACCTCGAATAGCATCTGATGAGACACCGATCAAGACCAGTAGCAATGGCAATACCAGTGGAAAACTTAATACTGCCATCAGCGTAAAATTGTTCCGTGCCTTGGAGGCAATGGCTGAAACCATGCTCAACACGGCTGAAAACCCGGCAACACCAAGTAACATATTCAACAGAAAAAGCAGAAGGTTCTGCACTGGGTTGCCCATAAAACCCATAAATACCAACAGGCCAGCAAGCCCCAGGGCAGCCATCAGCAGGGCATTGTAAACGATCTTGGCGTTAATGATTGACTGAGGCCTGACCAGGGTATAGTAATACAGCAAGCGGCCATCACGCTCCTGCAGAAAGCTCTTTAGGACCGCATTGATCGCTGCAAACAGCATAATGATCCAAAACAAAGCATTCCAGGTAGGGATGTCAATGATGCTGGCAAAAGACAGATAACAGACAAAAACGGTAGAGACCAGGTACAAAAGAACCCCATTGAAGGCAAACTTTTCCCGCCATTCAAGGGTGATTTCTTTCCGGATCAGATGGTTAATTTCCTGCAACATTTATCCTGGCTTCTTTAATCAGGCAAAAATAAGCCAATTTACCGAAATCATCCTTGAGGGTTTTACAAAAAAAACAACCCGGCAGTATTGATGCCGGGTTGCTCCCAAATCTATGAAAAAAGACTCAACGCTTAATGAGTTTAAGCACTGAGTTTACCTTGGGTCCACGGATATTCAGAATGTATAAGCCTTGAGCAAGTCCGGTTAGGTCCAGTGGTAACCTCTCACCGGCTACCAGCGGCCCGCTGTAGATTTCACGGATTACCCGGCCATTGAGGTCTAACAATAAGATGGCTCCTTTTTCGCCCAGATTTCCATCCAGATGCAGCCATGCAAGGTCGCCAGCAGGATTGGGGTATAGGGTAGCAGCGATCCCGGGGTTTTCTTCAAGGCCGGCAGGACTCAGGTTAAAGCTGTGCATAACACTGCAGTCGTTTTCATCGCGAACGATAACCGTATAAGTCCCAATGGGCAGATCTTCCAGATAGGATGTGGTGGCTCCGGTATTCCAGGCAAAACTTAAAACGCCTGTCCCACCCGTAACATTTAAATGAATGCTGCCGTTGTTTTGTCCGGCATCCGGGATGACCAGTTCGGCTTCCACAACAATCTCTTCAGGATCATTGACCTCAAAATATTCCTTATAAGCACACTCGTGAAAGTCAATCACCTGCACCCAGTATTCGCCGCCACCGACATCCTCCATTTGATTTCCGGTCAGTCCGGTATTCCAGTAAAAACTGTAAGGTGAGGTCCCTCCTACCGGGCTTACGTTAATCGTTGTCGTTTCCCCGAAGCAATAAACCTGGTCAAACGAATACTGCAGGCGAAGATAGTCTGGCTGAACGAGGTCAAACTGTTCAGAGGTAAAGCAGTCACCATCGGTCACGGTAACAATATAAGTTCCGGGACCAAGATCAGTAACCACTTGTCCTTCCGGGCCATGCACCCAGCTATACTGGGGGTCGCTTCCCCCGTCAATAGTAACGGTAATAGCACCGTTGGCATCTCCGTTGCAAAGAATAGGGCTGATCACACCGCTGACCGCAGGGGCTCCTGCGTCATTGATCAGAACCGGGTATTCCAGCACACAGTTCTCGTCGGGATCCACTATACTGACATAATAAAGCCCTGCAGGAATATTCTCAATATTAGGCGTGGTTTCGCCCGTTGACCATTGGTACTCCAGATTTTCTTCAGGGTCTTCAGGAATAATCAGGGCGGTACCCCCACTCTGCCCGCAGCCAGGAGAATTGCTTGTAAAAGAAGACACCCGTGGCAGTTGACCTGTATTGGTGATGGTGAAATCCCTGATAGCTTCGCAACCAAAGGCATCAACAATCACCACGGAATAATCTCCTTCTCCAATGTTTTCAAGGGAAGGCGTCGAAGCTCCATTACTCCATGAATAGGTGACCGGGTCGGTAGCCCCTTCTACCTCCAATACAATGGAGGCATTGTTCATCTCACAGGTTTCAGGGATCACATCACCCTCAACAAATAATTCAATGTTCTCAAATTCCAATTCAAATTCAAGCAGGCTTTCACATCCTGACTGGTCGGTAATCAGCACGTGGTAAGTACCTTCGGGGAGATTTTCTGCCAGGTTGCCATCCAGTTCAGGAAACTCTTCCCATGAATAATCAAATGGTTCACTTCCACCTTCAGGCAAAAGGAATATACTCCCATTGTCGGTCACACAAACCGGGTTCTGAACCTGTGCATCCACCAAAAGGAAGTCGTTTTCCTCAATGATGACTTCAATTTGCCCCTCACAGCCAATGCTGTCCGTTACAGTGACCAGATAACCTCCCGGAAGTAATCCCGCAGCCGTAGGACCTTCCTGCTCCACTTCTGAAGGCCAGGTAAAGGTATATGGGGCAAACCCAGCCAGCGGGATTATCGTTGCTTCCCCATTGGGAGCACCACAGGCAGAGGGCAATGACTCATAGTCTATTTCCAGGTTGAGGGATTCAATGTCTACATAAAGACTGTCATAACAACCGGAGGCATCCCAAACCTCCACAAGGATTTGCCCTACACCCAGCCCGGTGGCCGTTTGTCCTTCCTGTAAAGGATCCGTGTCCCAAAGGAAAGTATGAGGGCCAAAACCCGTAAGGGGAATAACCGTAGCCTGGCCATCGTCATTGCCGCAATAGGCCTCTGTAGAAAGAATTTCATAAACAGGGACGCACTCAGCAATGTTTTCACCAAGATTCAGGCGAATCATAGGTACCTGGGATTCAGTTTGCCAGAAACCACTTATTTGAGAAAAAGCGCCCTGGTTGGGCAATCCACGGGGCACTTCTGAAGAAACCATCAGGGTTTCATTGCCTCCGGGATAGTTGACAGCCACCAGGTAATCCACTCCATCTTCCAGAATAAGGCCATCTCCATTTAGCGGGACCGTCACCCATGTAGCCTCTCCACCGGCCTGCATGGGGATATCTTCCTGGGCAACCACATAATCAGAGGTTTCAGAAAGCAGCAAAAACCCCGTCCCTTGCTTTTGATAGATTTGGAGATTAAATGTCGCACCGGCCTGGGTTTGCTCATGTAAGGCCACGGAAATAGAGGTTGCCTTTTCACCGGATAAGATCCTGAAGATGTTACCCGTGATAAAGGCTTCGCCAATATCACCACGGATCCCTTCACCCAGGTATATCCCTCCATCACGGGCATAAATGCTGTCGGTGATGAGCACCCTGCCTTCAGCCATATTGTTGGAAGGCTCTGTATCGGGCTGGTTTTGCCGGGCTTCAAATGCGATAAGATACTGACCCTTGCCGGGGAAGGTAAAGGGAGTAGCAGTTTCCACTGTTGCTGAATGGCCTGAAGCAAGCTGCTGGATTAATGGGCTTTCCCCATTATATAAATAGGTGTTGACGCTGGCCTTAAGCGATACGCCTGTTTGGGTGTTACCCCCCAGGTTGCGGATCATCCCCCCAAAAGCTACGGCTTGTTGCTGCCCCCCGGGCACCATCGTATATCCGCCATAGGAAATGGCGAACAATTCAAGGTCGTTGGCTGTGTAGGTATTGATGGAGACGTCATCGATCATCCAGAAGTAATGGCTGGCGCCAATCTTGCGGAAACGAATCCATACCTGCTCGTGGCCTGCTGCCACTTCAGAGATATTGACCAGCTGATGGATGGCATTCTGGCTAAGGTTATTGGGCCACACCCCATTTTTTACATCAAAGCTCACCCAGTTTTCCCCGTCATTGCTGACCTCCACCAGAAGCTGGGTTCCCTGGAAACTACAGCAGTACCTGAAAAAATGCTGAAACGACAGCATCACATGCGGATGCTCGCTCAAGTCAATGGGCGGGCTCTGAATATAGGCATCCGTTAAACCGCCGGGATTGGTCTCACTGGCGAGGTCACTGTCGAGAATCATGAACCCATCAGAGGCGGAGGTGCTGTTAATCGCCGGGACTCCCTGTGAATATCCACCCTGAGGACCACTGTAGGTGTGCATAAAACTGACATAACCGGTCAAATCCACACTTTGCCAGCTTTCAGGAAGGCCTCCATCAAAGCCTTCATACCAAATGGCCTCATCAACCAAAGCCTGGGCTTTCACATCTGCCTGGATTTGCTTGTTGGGATTTACTACTGCCGGTCGGGGATAAAATACCGGTTCTGTTGCCTGCACACCTGTTGCAAATAACACCATGAACAGGGGCAAAACATGACGGATCTTAAAGATCATCTTTTCCATTTCTTCAATCTTTTTTCTCATAGGTTGGGAAAAAACGTGAAGCGCTCAGGCTGAAAAACAGAGCCTCGGCAAAGCATCACATTTTCAGGGAATAAAACTATAAAATCCGAACCGCTTACCAATCCGTAGATTACTGAATTAATCCTTATCTCCAAAGGGTAGATTTTACCTGTTTTTTTTCCGAAAATCCTGCGCTTAACGAAAGCAAAAAAAAACGCAGGTCTGGCTGACCTGCGTTCTTAAGGGTAAAACCAATGGAAAAAACTAGTCTTCAGCACCTTTCAGTGCTTTCTTCAATAAATCAAGCTGGTACCCGGCACGATCTGATAAGTCCATGATTGTTTCCAGCAGAGATAAATCAGACTTTACCAATTTGGCTTTTTCACCCGCTGAAAGGAAAACATTCTGTTCCCTGGCTTCAGAAAAATACTCAAAGGTAGCTGCCGAGAATAACCAGGTAAGCAGTTCTTCAAATTTCTCCTTGCTGAAAAACCAGGTCCCCTCATAAAAATTTGCCCCAATATAACGTTTGACTTTGGGGTCATCCAGCAAAAGCGCAACGAGTCTTAACTTTTCCTGGAAAACTTCGGGCACCTTCATGGTGGGCTCTTTGGGCAGGATGCCACCCAAGAGGGCGTCACGCATGTCAAAGGCCTTAAATCCGGTTTCCAGTAAAAGATCCAGCAGGTCCACATCACGTTCTATCTCATCAAGCCCCCGCCCCGTACTTCTCAGGACTTTCTGCAAAGGCAGGCGCAGCATCAGGGCATCCTGGAGGGCCTTTTCCTTTTGTTTGCCATCCGTAAGGGTCTTCAGGGCTTCTTTGGCATAAAAGGCAATGATTAGCATGGCGCTTTCGCGGAAAGGTCCCAATGCGCCCGGTAAAGGCACCCTGTCGGCTTCTGCAGGTTTACGGCTAAACAATTTATCTGCAAGGACGGTCTCATGGTCCTTCACAAAACGGTAAGCTGCCTTAACACCCTGCAGGTTCTGAAAGAAAGCTTTAGTGGCTGATTCCGGATCTGTCTGAATTCCGAATTGTGATACCACCCTACCGGCAAAAACCTGGTACCTGCCTGTTATGGGTGCCAGCGAAGGATCGTTTTTCAGGGGAATCTCAGGCTCAAGAAGGGATTGGATAAAAGGATCGATAACATCCGCCTGGAACAATGGCTCAAAAGCAGCATAAACCTGTTCCAGCTCCAGTTCCTTTCGCGCCTGTTCAATACTGACAACGCCCTGTCCGGCAAGGTTGTAATGCAGCCTTTCGTAAACCCCGGTTGCATCAAAGATTTCAAGGAACTCCCAGAATATGCGATATTCAAAACCATTCAGATGCCAGTGCAAGCCCTGTTCGAATATCTCCTTTCCACTTTTCAGGTATTCAAGCCCGGAGATGTGCTCCTTCATCACATAGAAAAAGCCATGGCTGCCATTCAACCCCAGCGCTTCTCCCAGCTGCAGCACCCGGGTCTGCCCTGCATCGCCACCCTTGCGGAGTTTAGGTGCAGAATGGCTGATCCGGCCCGAAGCACCCTCATATTTATTATTGAAAAGCACCAGGACCCGCTCGTGGCCAAAGCGGTTGGTATAGGCCATCACGTTTTCATTCAGATATCCTGCATCATCCTGGAAGTCATAGAAATTGAAATGTTCGACATCGCTGAACAGATAACGTTTCTTCAGCAGGGGGAAGATCTCTTTCTGGTGTTTCTCCACAAGCCATTGCTGCGGCAATTCATTGTAATAGGCCCGCTGGTATTCCATGCCATACTTCTCTGTATAGCCTTCCAGCTGTCCGTGTGCAAACATCGGCAATCCCGGCAGGGTACTCATCAAAACACATACCCCGAAATACTTGTCGCCGGTGCCAAACTGCCTGATGGCGGTTTCTTCATCAGGGTTGCTCATAAAATTCACATACCGTTTCAGGATCTCCGGTTCAAACTCCAGGGTATTGGTGATCAGGTCGCGGTACTTTTCATTCTCCTCATTTTTAAGCATATGCATAAAGGCGGAGTTATACACCCGGTGCATCCCGAGGGTGCGGACAAAATAGCCCTCCATAAACCAGAAAGCCTCTGCCAGCAACAGGGTCTCAGGCATCGTTTCATTCATGCGGTCGACCACTTCACGCCAGAACTCCACAGGGAACAGCGCATCAAACTGTGCCTGCGACATGGCATAATCTGCCCGCGAGGGGATATCTCCCCCGGTACCTGGTCGGGGATACCACAGCCGTGCAAAGTGTTTTTTGGCAAGCGTCATGGCCGCATCAAAACGAATGATCGAGAAACGCCGGGCCACTTCAAAGATCATCTGGATCACGGCTTCCCTCACCTCCTGCTTGATCATATCAAGCTGGGCGGTGTCGTTCCATGGCATATTCGTGCCATCGTTGCCGTGGTAAATATAGCGCACATCCCCATTACGCTTGTCAATGCGCTGAAACACAACGGCCGCATCGGTCTTCGAAAAGTAACCATCATCAATGCGAACCTCTATATCGGGATGTTCTGAAAGGTTTTCCCCGGTAAACCGGTAAGCTGGAAAAGGCGGCACCCTGGTCTGAATAAAATAATCCGGGTTTTCGATGACCCACTTGGAATAAATCCCCGTGTGGTTAGGGACCATATCACTGGCCAGCCTGATGCCCCTTGCCCTGGCCCGCTCGTTCAGAATCTGATAGGCTTCTTCTCCGCCCAGGTCGTGTGCGATCTGGTAATCATACAAGGAATAAGCCGAAGAAACGGCATCCGTAAAGCCCATGATATGCTTGATGCGCCTCGAGGCATTGCTGCGTTCCCAGATGCCGATAAGCCACAGCCCGTTAAAATTCCATCGCGCCAGCTGATCCAGCTCTTCATCGGGGATCTGATCCAACCGCCGGATATCACGCTGGTATTTTTTCGACAACTGATCGAGCCACACCCAGGTGTTTTTGGCCATCAGCACCACCCGGGGCATCCAATGCGTGTCCTGCGTAAAGGCTTCATTCTCATCATAATCCTTATCGGAATCCTGCACATAGTCAAAACCCGACTTCCCAAGGAAAGAAGCCCCCGCCCCCTGCTGCCCCTTATAAAAGGGCACAAAGGTTGGCGTATCTCCTTCTCCCCCTTCCAGGCGCATATCTTCCTTCATCAGGTCCTTGCCCTTCAGGATGCGGATCACAAAGTCTTCCGGCAGGAATGCTTTCCAGCGCTTCATCACATAGTCAAGCTGGGCATTCAGGTCTTCCGGGGCTGCCAGCATAGGGGCCTTCAGCAGGGTGATGATATCCTGCTTCTCTGGGCCAAAGGGAGGCTCTTTTGCAAAGAAGGCCTCCAGCCCTGCCATTAACTCATCCAGTGCCGTTTGATTCTCCAGGTACCCCCGGTCAAACAAATCCCTGAACCTTTTGGTGGCAGGATTTAAATTGGCGAGCAACAGCATCAGGATTTCCTCAATAGCGATACTGGTATGTGTGCGATCGCCAGCCTGTCCGCTGAGCCATCCGGTGGCAGTCATCCTTCCACGGTAAAGCTCCAGGGGTGGAAATTCAAGCGTGAAATCCAGCATGAGGCGTCTCAGTCTTTCCCCGCCAAGCTGTTGGGTCAGCCAGGCCTCAGCATGCTGAAACACTTTGGGATTGAGTTGTTTCTCATATTCCCTGAGCAACAGGTGATACACTTCATCGAGCAATCCTGCTGCATTCAGTTCGCCAGGGTAAATGTGCTGCTGCGGCGCCCTGGTCTCATTCATCCGGTAAGCCAGCTGCCTGACAGCGTGAAAATCAGCAAAAACGACCTGCCCATTCGTGGCAAAAAGGGTCTCATCTACTTGTAGCTTCTGACGAATCCGTCCTGCAATGTGAAACTCAAAAACAGGCACTTCACGGCTTCCCTGGCTTCGGCTCATAATCCTTCATTTTACATAAGAGTGAAGGATAAAAGTAAGGATTTTTTCAGTCAGGGGTTCAGCGAAAAAGGTAAAATTTGATCCCTCTTTTGAAAACACAACCCTTAAGCCCGGATATTCCGGAGGGAAAGAACCCCGGCAATGACTGCAAAAGACAAAAAAACAGGGATGATTACAATGGCTGGTCCTGCCGGTTCACCACCCATCATGATGGCAATGATCTTGGCCACCAGGGCAGTCATCAGGATAGACAGAAACACAAGGTATACCGGCGCGGCCAGGTAACCCAGTGGCTTCCTTTTTATAAAAAGCAAACCCGACACAAAAGCCAGCGGCAGCAGCAACCCAAGGTCGAATCCCTGCACAATAAGGGTTGTGTAATGGTGCAAGCCTGCCGGGTAAATGCTGCCATCGAGCAAGGGAGGCACCACCACGCTTAACCATAGAAAAGCAATGCCCAGGGTGTTGATGATCAGGAAAATACCAGCCAACTTCACCGGGGTCTCAGGTTTAAACCTGGAAGGCAGTTGCTCAACATCAAAAGAAAGCAAACTCTGCAGAAAGGCAAAGAAACTCAGGGCCAATAAGGCTGCATATACCAGGAACAGCACATTGTACATCCCCATGGCCGTATAAAAAAGATAGGTCACCAGGAAATATCCAAGGGTCCCGCTGAGGACATAAAGCCATTGAAGCGATCCTTTCCTTGCCTTAAAGAAGGAAAGCAGCAATAAGGGAATCCCCAGGAAAAGGGTCACATAATCCTGGGCAATGCCCTGGGGGGCTACTTCGGCCGACATGTGCTGATATATTCCACGGCCATAAATCATCACCTCCTGCCCGCGAATGGACGTGTAAGCATAAGGTCCGGGACCACCATCTGACAGGATCCCTGTCAGGGTGGCAACCAGCGATAAAACAACAATGCCTGCAATTAAAAATCCATTGGTTTTCATGGTATTATCATTAAAAAGTTAAAAAGTTTTCAGATCCAGTGCTCCTCCTTCAAATTAAACGACATCAAATGTCAGCCCGGTAATTTCTCCCCGGTAATATTCAAAATCTCCCTCCTCCAGGTGCCATGCTGCACGAAGCGATCCGGGCACCAAAAGCCCGTCGGCCTGGCGGAAATAATCGCCCGCGAAGGCTGACCAGGGCAGCTTGCGTGAGGTTCCATCCTGGTCAACCATATTGCGATCTTCGCTGACAAAGCGTTCCATCAGGCCTTCTTCATTAAAGAAGAACGTGCCGCTGACCTGAATCCCATTGAAAGTAATGCTGGCTTTTACGGAATGTGTATCTGCTTCTTCCCAGCGGATGTAATCCTGCAAGACATAGCTCGGGGCCAGAAACGCCTCCGCCAGCAGGGTAACCAGCGACGATTCATTCATGGCCTGCCCCCTGGCATCGCCTACGGTGATGTATTTCATCAGCCGGATCAGCATATTGCCTTCCCCAGCCTGGTAAATATCCCTGCCTTCAAAGGGGAAGATGCCAAATAGCCTGCCACGCATACAGGCGATCCGCATGGGCTCAGCCACTGAGTTAAACTGTTCGCAGCTGATGGGCATCCATCCCGCATTGAGCGCCCTTCGCAGGGACACATTCTTCCAGTGGGTCTGCACATTCGACATCCGCTTACGGCCCACAAAGCCACAAACCTCCAAATAACGCCGCACCGGCAAGGGTAAACCTTCCAGGTCACTTTCCGAAAACAGGCCCTGCACCGATTGCCCGAACCGGCTGATTTCAGCAGCCCGCTCCGATGCATAGATCTTTTTTAGCGGTTTCCAACGCGAGTATTTCATAAATCAATGCTGGTTTTAGCAGCTGAGGCAGCACCCATCCCGGCCTTTCCGGGACCCTTGAGAGTGCTCTTCCACGGGCTGCAGGTTTGATTCCATTTTAATAATCTGCCTTTTCCATTTCGCCGGTAAGGCCCGTTCAAAATACACGGTATTCGGGCTCATTCATCCCGCAAAGATACACACCCGGAGTTTTTTTCTTGTAATTTTCATCCACAAAATCACGCAAATGAAAAGGAAATGAACACAAACAAAATAAGGGTTTAGGGTTTAGGGTTTATTCAACTTTTCAACTTTTCAACAAATTATCACATTACCAGATTATCATATTTCTTTTGTGAATATTTGTGTTTCTTTTATTCGTGTGCATTTGTGGACGGTTTTTATGGAACGCGGATGCCACGGATGAACTGCGTTCAACGCGGATCATTAAAGACTTTTCATTACATTTGATTATGCAAATCCACGCCACCACCCCCGAAGAATATATTTCGCAGCTTCCCGAAGAAAGGAAAGCCGCTGTTTCCCATCTCCGCAAGGTCATCCTCGACAACCTGCCAGAAGGCTTTGAAGAAGTGATCTCCTACGGCATGATCAGCTATGTGGTGCCCCATGCCATATATCCCGGGGGATATCACGTCGACCCCAGGCAACCCCTGCCATTTATCAGCATTGCCTCACAAAAGAATACCATTTCGATCTATCATATGGGTATCTATGCCGCTCCCGACCTGCTGAACTGGTTCACCAGCGAATATGCCAGATACGCAAAGGTGAAGCTCGATATGGGCAAGAGCTGTATCCGCTTTAAGAAACCCGAACACATCCCCTTCGACCTGATTGGTCAGCTGGCGGCCAAAATGACCCCTGCGCAATGGATTGAAATCTACCAGAAAGAACTGAAACGCTGACAAACCCAAACAGATGAAAACCCTGACCTTCGAGATAGCTATCCGGGCAAGCGCCGAAAAAATCTGGCAACAACTGTGGGGAAAAGAGAGCTATCCCCAGTGGACCAAACCCTTTTGCGAGGGCACCTACATCGAAGGCGACATCTTTCCCGGCGCAAAGGTCCGGTTCATGGCCTCCAATGGCGAAGGGATGTACAGCCAGGTGGACCAGTACATTGAGAACGAGTACGTGGCCTTCAGGCATTTGGGCGTGGTGATAGACTTCCACAACGAGCCCCTCGACGAAGAAACCCTGAAGTGGTCAGGTGCCATTGAATCCTACCGCCTGACACCCCGCTTCGGGTATACCCTGCTGGAGACCAGCGTGGATACCACCGAAGAAATGATCGACCACATGCATCAGAATTTTCCACCTGCACTGGAGGAACTGAAACGACGTTGCGAAGCCTGAGGACTTTCATCCTGCTCATTACCAGGACACAGGAAAACACCAAACCGGCAAACGAAGATCCTGTTTTTGATAAATGCATAATTTATCCTATATTTGATCATGGCCACCAGCTGGCCAGTCATCCGGGAAAACACACCCTCCGGCCTGCCCTCCTGAAGCCGGATCGTTCTTAAATACCATGCGTTATGAAAAACATTGTCGTAGGCATCGATTTTTCCAAAACGTCCATCCTGGCCTTCGGGTATGCCCTCAACGTGGCCAGGAAAACCAACAGCGACCTGATTCTGATCAATGTGCAGAAACACCTCGACTACGAGGTTCCCCTGGCGGCAGGCGAAAAGCCCACACCCGAAAGCATTCATCAGCAGTTCGAGACCCTGGTGGCCAAGCGCCGGCAGGACTTCCCCGGCCGCATCGAATATACCGTGCGCGAAGGCAAAGTCCACCAGGAAATCTCAAACCAGGCCAAATACTCCGATGCCTGGCTGGTGGTAATGGGCGCTCACGGCCTCTCGGGCTTTGAGGAGTACTGGGTGGGCACCGACAGCTACCGCGTGGTGGCTACCTGCATGATCCCCGTCATCACCGTCCGCAAGGGCTACGACATCCACCGCAACCTCCAGCGGGTGGTGATCCCCATCGACAGCACCCCCGAGACGGTCCAGAAACTGCCCCTCACCCTCGACCTGGCCAAACAATACGGGGCACGCATACACCTGCTCTCTCTTTACAGCAGCGGCACCCCAAGCACCCGCGAAAAGGTCGACAGCAACACCCACGCCGCCCTGCGCCTGGTCGAAATGGCAGGCCTCGACATGGTGCTCAATGATGCCCAGGCCGAAAACCTCACCACCGCGGCCATCGAATATGCCAGGAAGGTGGATGCCGACCTGATCTCCATCATGACCGAACAGGAATTCGCCCCCCACAACATCTTCCTGGGCCCCTTCGCCCAGCAGATGGTCAACCGCTCCCCCATCCCCGTGCTGAGCCTGCACGCAAAGCCCCTCGTGAGGGAGAACTTTTAGGTTGAGGTTAAGCCTGCCTGCCGGCAGGCAGGCTTAAGGTTAAGGTTGAGGGTTTCTGGTTTCAGAGCTTGTCCGCTAACCAGCGGATTTCAGGTTTCGGGGGTTACTCCCCCTTTGGATAGCTTGTCTCGCCTCAGGCGAGGGGGTTGGGGGGAGGTCCTTTGATTTCAGGCGTCAGGTGCCCCATGCCATTCTTCATTTTTCATTTTCTTGAACGCGGATGCCACGGATGAACTGCGTTCAACGCGGATCATCGCGAAAAAAAATTACACGGATTTGGGCGGATTCCCCGGATCCACTGGCCTTTGCTTCTTACTTTTTACTGCTTACTTTCTACTGCCTGCTACTTTCGCGTCCTCGCCTCTTCGTTCCCCATGCCCCACGCCCCTTGCCCCTTGCCCCTTGCAATTCATCCGTGTAATTCAATTTCCGGTATTCAATAAATGTTTACTTTTAAGCATCGAAAAGCCTGATTGGCTGTAAAATACCATTGCCATGAAAAAAATGAAAGCTTACGCCCTGCTATTTTTCCTGCCTGTTTTTTTCGCAAGCTGTGAACCGGAGACCAAAGACCTGTTCTTTGTGGACAACCGCTCGGATTACGAAATTGTCGTTCGTTATGTTTCCTTTTACAATACACCTGATGCCCAGGTAAAAATCATCCCACCCCAGATGAATGGACTGTTCTTTGATAGCCACAACGTAGGAGAGGCCTTCGACAGGGGTAATGAGTTCCTGTTCTGGTTTGAGACCCTGACAATGGAAATTAATGATACTTTAATCATCAGTAAGGATTACATGAACCGTTCAAACTGGACTTTTGATATCTTAGGAGGGGATGGCGGAAGACGCGATGGCGGTTTTGCAGTGTACACCTTTACGGTTGAGCCCGAGGACATTGTACCGGCGGGAACATGAAATCTCACTTCTCCTGAAAAACGCTTTCATCATTACCCCACAGTTTCCGGCCTTCCCCGAAAACGATAAAGGGTTTCTTCTTTCCGCTCTTTTTTAAAGGTTTTTTCCCAGGATTTCGTAAATTAGTGGTGTTCTGCATCTTATATTTTTTTTGCAGGCAGTGGTAACAAGGGGAAAACCAGGAAAACGATGACAGCCCCTCCTAATGAAAGTCATCGAAATTACCGGAAAAACTTCGCCTTTACTGGTTCACCTGGGTCCTTGTCCACCAATCTTACCGCCTGTTGTTTCGGGTATCCTTAAAGAAGAATATTATGCGCAACAAGATCCTTGAAAACACCGGGCTATTCCTGTTGGCTGTTGTATTTTCTATTGGGCTGATGTTTGCCTTTACCGAACTTCCCAGGCTGATGGACCAGTTGATCCAGGCCATGGTTCATACCCCGGGTTCCGATCCGGCCTATGACGCCATGCGTATCGAATTATTCTACCAGGCCTATGCCATCCGCCTGATCGGTTATATTTGCCTGGGACTGATCGTATTGTTCATCATCCTGGGATTCACTACCCGCAAAACCGGCTGGGCCATGGCGGGGGGCGTGGCCCTCTTCCTGCCTGTTTTCGCCACCTTTGCCCACAGCATGTTTTACCTGGCAGGATTGGGCCTTTTCAATGTGATCCTGTTTCCTTTCCTGGATATCTCACTCGCCCTGGTCGACCTGGGCAAGGTGGTCCTCATCCCCTACTGGATCCTTATGTGGTGCTTCGGCCTTTTCAACTGGTATGCCCGCGATTTCCTGGTTTATCTGTTCATGCTGACGGGAGCCTTCATTTTTGTGCTTGGAGTGTTTGCCTGGTTACAGGCCCGCTTCGGCAGGCAGAAAGTGGCCAAACACTGGATCTATAAATATTCACGCCATCCGCAATACCTGGGATGGATCATCTGGAGTTACGGACTGATGCTTTACGGACCCCTGCTGAATGAGATGAAAAAAAGCTGGGGCTGGAACGGCACCCTGCCCTGGCTGCTCTCCACCCTGGTGATCATCGGCATCTGCCTGCTCGAAGAGATAAAAATGAAAGAACGCGCCGGGGATGATTATGATGAATACCGCAACAGGACTCCTTTTCTCTTTCCAATCCCTGGCCTTTTGAATAAAATAATAAAAGCACCGGCCCGGCTGGTCATTCAAAAAAACCGCCCCGAGAGCAGGAAAGAGGCCGGCGTGGTAATTGCCCTTTACGCCTTCATTTTCATGAGCTTATCCTTGTTCTGGGTGGATCTGAGCCCGCAAGGAAACAGGGATGTCCTGGCCAGCAAACCCTATTCCAGGGAGAGGGCAAATGCGTTGATCGGGGAGATACGCAGGGAACAGCCCCGCCGTTACCGCAGCTTCGAACCTTTCGCCGAACTCCTGTCAATGGGCCAGCAGGCATACCCTGATTTTTTCGAGTTAATGGAGGACCCCGACCCGGATGTCAGGCAATTTGCCATTCAGGCTGCCGCCAAATATGGCATCAGGGAAGCCATACCCTCACTGATCGGGACCCTGGACGATCCCGAGCCGGGGATCACGGAATCTGCCATCCAGGGACTGGGTGACCTGGCAGCCCGGGAGGCCACAGATACCTTGCTGTACATTCTCGAAAATCCCGGACAAGGCATCAGGCAGGATGTCCTCCTCACGGCCCTGAGTAAGATGGGATGCATCAGCATCATGCCCTACCTGGAAAAAAGGCTGCAGGACACGGTGTGGCATCATTATACCGCCACCCTGCAAGCCATGATGCGCCTCGATCCTGAAGCTGCCAAACCCTATGTCTATGAATCCCTGAAGGATGAAAGACAAAGGGTAAGAATGGATGCTGTCAACCTCCTTCTCGAGACCCTTCCCGACGATGCACTGCCTTACCTTGAAGAAGCCACCCACGATCCGAACTGGGAGGTACGGTTCTATGCCCGCCAGGGCATGAGGCTGATCCGGGAGAAACAGCATAAGCCCTGACCATCGGACGGTTTAAAGGCTCCCCCCGGGAAGGCTCCAAAGATTTAAACAAGGGGTGCCCATTGTTTCCGCAGCCTGAAGGCCAAAACGAATGACCCCAGCCAAACACGAAAATCAATAGGCCCGGCATTTATAACCGGGTGCCAATGCCCGGAAATAAATAGGCCCGGCATTTATGCCGGGTATCCCAATGCCCCCCGCATCGGGGCTTTAGCCCAAACCTACGATTCATTTTGGGTTAAAACCCCATTTAGTGCTTCCCTCCCATTCCGCAGCCTGAAGTCTACGGCTATTGATCTGGGGCAGCCTCGGAAATAAATTAGCCTGGCATTTTTTACCGGGCTCACCTTAAGGTAAAGACGCAATGCATTACGCCTCTGCAAGTTCCGGCTGAGCAGTATTTGTAATGCCGCTCTAAAAATGGATTATTTGTATTTATATGATCTGGTTTACCAAAGCCATTCACTTTTGCAGAATTTCAAATTCTGCATTGTTCAGAGCGGAAATGCAATTCCCGCTCAGCCGGGAAGGTGTTCCAATCAAACCGGGAGACATCTTTCCCTGCTAAACTTAATGGCTGTTTTTTTGTATCCTGGCCCCTCTGACCGTTGCCCCCAGGACAATCCCCGCCGATACGACCACAAGATTCTTGATAATATACTGACCTTCCAGCGTCAGCGAGTAGGGAAAAATGTGGAAAACCTCCGAGGGGAAAAGAAATACCGGCGTAAAAGTACCTAACATTTGCAGGTAAAGCAAAAGGAGGGTTTCCCTTAAGAACAGGTTAAACAAGAGCCCGATGCCGATCAGGACTTCCCAGGTGGCCAGGATATAAAGGATCAGGTTTTCAGGCAATAGATTGAATGTCAGGACGTCAATGGTTTTTACTGCAATGTCTTCAGCCGGGCTCAGCCCGTCAAAAAATTTTAATGCCCCGAACCAGAAAAAGATAATCCCAATGCTGATCCTCAGCAGGAAAAGCCCGTTGTCAGCCATCCAGTTGGTTACTGCGACGTCCACTTTTTGAAAAGTCTGTCCTCTTAAACTCATTTTTATTGGCAGTTTAAAATTTTATCAAAACAGGATAAACCCGCCGGCATCTCGGCATTCTTTCTTGGGCCAGGTCCACCCCCTGTCGTGAAACCACGCAGGGAATCTGGTAAAGATAAAAGGCTTTGAATCCGGAAATGTTCAGAAAGAGAAAAAAAATACACCCAAAAAGTGTCAAATATGTCATGCTATACAACACCTAATCCCTAAACCCTGATCCCTTATTTTATTTGTGTGCATTGTATTAAAATTTGAATGCATTTGTGGATGAAATCAGGGAGAATCCTTCTGCCGTAGTGATTAGGCTGTGCCGCTTCTATCCGAATTATTCCGAAGCGGAAACCAGCGAACAATATGATAAATGCCTGAAATCAAACCGCGGCGGGGTCACCCTGAAGACCTTCTTTTGGCTGGCTGGCAATGCTGGGATCGGTAACGAATCAGAAACTGAGGAAATGGAGGAATCAGAGACCCCGATGCCCACCTTTCCCTTTGGGAGAAATCCTAAAAATCCTAAAAATCCTAAAAATAACAGTAATCCAAAAGTTTGTGATTTCCCTGTTTTTTTACAAAAAGTGATGGAGGTTGCCGAGACCGATGAGGAAAGGGACCTCTTGCTGTTGGGTTCCATTACCACTTTAAGTGCCTGCCTGGGCAGGATTTATGGCATTTACGACGGACGCAGGGTGTATCCCAATTTATTTCTGTTTGTTACTGCCAGGGCTTCGGCCGGTAAAGGCCGGCTGATGCTCTGCAAGAAGCTTGTATTGAAGGTCCATCGGGTCCTGCGCCAGGAAGCCGAGAACCTCCAGGAGCGTTACCAGCAGGAACTCTGTGAATACAACGATCAGAAAGGGAAGAAGAACGCCTCCGACCGGCCCCGCAAGCCCCCCGAGCTGATGCTGTTCATCCCGGCCAACAGCAGCACCACGGGCTTTTTCCAATTGCTGGCCGACAACAACGGGAAAGGCCTGGTAATGGAAACGGAAGGGGATACCTTGTCGCTGACTTTCAAGACCGATTACGGAAATTATAGCGACGGTTTTCGCAAGGCCTTTCACCACGAGACCATCAGTTATTTCCGGCGTACCGACAAAGAGTATGTCGATATCGACACCCCCAGGGTTTCCGCGGTGCTCTCGGGCACCCCCAACCAGGTGGGCAACCTGATCCACAGCAGCGAGAACGGACTGTTCAGCCGCTTTATGTTTTATTATATGAACGTGAACCCGGAGTGGAAGGATGTGTTTGCCCCAAAGCTTGACCAGGAGCTGGATGATAATTTTGTAAGCCTGGGAGAGGAGTTCTTCCAGTTGTTCGAGCGGCTGCAGGGCTCTCCCGACATCCGCTTCAGCCTGGGCCCCGAGCAAAAGCAACGCTTCAACGCATTCTTTAAGGACATCCAGGAGAAGTACCTTTACCTGCAGGGGCTGGATTACCTGGCCACCGTCCGCAGGCTGGGACTGATCTTCTTCAGGATCTGTATGGTGCTCAGCGCCCTCCGCCTGCTTGAACAGGATAAACTACCTCCAAGACTGGAATGCAGCGATACGGACTTTGACATTGCCGCGGCGATGATCAGGGTCCTGGTCAGGCATTCAGGCAGGGTGTTTTCCGAGCTGCCCGAGGAAACCAGACCCGTCCCCCGCAAGAACAAGAAGGAAGAATTCCTGGAGGCATTGCCTGTTGAATTTAACCGACAGGCTTACCTGGAGATAGCCAATAATCTTGGTATAAACAGGAGGAATGCAGATTATTATATCAAAAGTTTTGTAAAAAGGGCTTTTGTTCACCGCGAACAACGAGATTCCTACAAAAGAAAAAGGCAAGAGGATGAAAGCCCTTAATTGAGAAATCACAAAAATGACAACAACTGTGATTTTATGTATTTTATGTATTTTATGTATTTCTCCCCTCCCTTACCCGCCTGAGTGTCATTTGTTATACCGCTCCGGGTGTGGGGGAGCGATCCAGCTGCAGGGGCAGTCCAGGCACTGTCCCTGCAATT